>JBGTSL010000071.1:0-7739 GCA_041940325.1 Brevundimonas sp. | reverse complement strand
ACGCGCGGCGCGGCCAGTACTACATGCACAACTTCCTGCCGGAGCAGCCGCAGCTGAACCTGCATCTGCCGACGGTGCAGGACGCCCTGCTCGACGTCGCCCGCTTCTGGCTCGACCGCGGCGTCGACGGCTTCCGCTTCGACGCCATCAATTTCTCGATGCACGACCCGCTGTTGCGGGACAATCCGCCCCTGCTCCCCGGCGGCAGGCGCACCCGGCCGTTCGACTTCCAGGACAAGATCCACAACCAGTCGCAGCCCGAGATCGCCGACTTCCTCAAGCGCGTGCGCGCCCTGACCGACAGCTACGGCGGCCGCTTCACCGTGGCCGAAGTGCCGGGCGAACAGCCCGAGGGCGAAATGCAGGCCTTCACCGCCGGCGACAAGCACCTGAACAGCGCCTACGGCTTCCTCTTTCTCTATGCCCCCGCCCTGACCGCGGCGCTGGTCCGGCAGGGCGCGGAGGGCTGGCACGGCCGCGACGGGCAAGGCTGGCCGTCCTGGGCCTTCTCCAATCACGACGCGCCACGGGCCGTCTCGCGCTGGTCCGGGGACCGCGACCTGACGGCCTTCGCCGGCATGGCCATGCTGTTGCTGATGTGTCTGCGCGGCAATGTCTTCATCTACCAGGGCGAGGAGTTGGCCCTGCCCCAGGGCGAGGTGCCCTTCGACCGCCTCCAGGACCCCGAGGCCATCGCCAACTGGCCCCAGACCCTCGGCCGGGACGGCGCGCGCACGCCGATGCCCTGGTCGGCGGACCGCCCGCACGCCGGCTTTTCCACCGCCGAGCCGTGGCTGCCGGTCGATCCGCGCCACCCCGCCCTCGCCGTCGACCGGCAGGAGGCAGATTCCGGCTCGATGCTGCACCTGACCCGCCGCCTCGTCGCCCTGCGCAAGGCCCATCCGGCCCTGGCGCGCGGCGACATGCGGATGGTGGACGCGGTCCCCGGCCTGCTTGTCTTCGAGCGGGTCCTGGATGACGAGCGCCTGCTCTGCGCCTTCAACCTCACCGAACAGCCGATCGGCTGGGCGTCACCCGCCGGCTGGCGCGTTGTGGTGGCGGTCAACGCCGGGTCCGGCCCGGACGGGGCGCTTGCTCCGATGGCCGGGCTGGTCCTGTCAGCCGCCCCCGAATGACTCCGGCGGGTCGACCCCACGGCTCACGTTTGGTTTCTCGCCAATGGCAGGACCGGAGAATTTGCTTCAAACCTCGCCGCTTCGGCGCCGCCCGGGCTGCGCCGGGGCAAGTCGCGTGGAGCACCCCCTGATGCTGAACCGCCGTTCGATGATCACCACCGGCGCCGCGGTCGCCGCCGTGTCCCCGCCCGCCGCCGCCCAGGACGCCGCCGCGACGGGGCCTCAGCCGGGTTCCGCGACCGCCGCCTCGCCCGAAGGCGTCATCTCGGTCGAGGTCGTCGCCGACAAGGACGGCTTCGTCTCCTATGCGGTCAGCCGCCTCGGCAAGCCGGTCATCGCGCCGTCGCGGCTGGGCTTCCTGCTGACCGACGCCCGCAAGCTGGAGCGCGCCTTCGGCATCCTGAGCCAGGCCGTCGCCAGCCATGACGACACCTGGGAGCAGCCGTGGGGCGAGCGGCGCTTCATCCGCAACCGCTACACCGAGCTGCGGATCGAGCTTCAGGAGCGCTGGGGCGACATGCGGCGCATGGACGTGGTGTTCCGCCTCTACGACGACGGCCTCGGCTTCCGCTACGAGTTCCCGGAGCAGGAAAAACTGAAGACCGTCAACATCGGCGCCGAACTGACCGAGTTCACCCTTGTCGATGCCGGCACGGCCTGGTGGCTGCCCGCGTTCGAGTACAACCGCGCCGAATATCTCTACAACAAGACCCCGATCTCGTCGGTCGGTGTCAGCCAGACCCCGCTGACCATGCGGCTGGAGGACGGAACCCACGTCTCGATCCACGAGGCGGCGCTGGTTGACTACTCCGGCATGAACCTGCGCCGGGTCGAGGGCGGAAAATTCCGCGCCATGCTGACGCCCGGTCTGACCAGCGCGGCGGTGGTGCGCGAGGCGCCTTTCCACACCCCATGGCGCACCCTGCAGATCGCCGACCAGGCCGGCGGCCTCGTCGAGTCCAGCCTGATCCTGAACCTCAACGAGCCCAACAAGCTGGGCGACGTCAGCTGGTTCAGGCCGATGAAATACATCGGCATCTGGTGGGACATGCACCTCGACACCCGCAGCTGGAACTCGGGTCCGAAGCATGGCGCCACCACCGACTACACCCTGCGCCACATCGACTTCGCGGCCGAGCACGGCTTCGGCGGCGTGCTGGTCGAGGGCTGGAACGTCGGCTGGGACGGCGAATGGTTCGGCACGGGCTGGGGCTACAGCTTCACCCAGCCCTACCCCGACTTCGACATCGAACGCGTGGCGGCCTACGCCCGCCGGAAGGGCGTCGAGATCGTCGGCCACCACGAGACCGGCGGCAACGCCTTCTTCTACGAGCAGCAGCTGGACGCCGCCTTCGCCCAGATGCAGCGGTTCGGCTGGCATTCGGTGAAGACCGGCTATGTCGCCGACGCCGGCGGCGCCCGCGTGGCCGACGGGAACGGCGGCTCGGCCCTGGCCTGGCACGAGGGCCAGCACATGGCCCGCCACCACCTCCACGTCGTGGAGACGGCGGCGAAGTACCAGGTTGCGGTCAACGCCCACGAGCCGATCAAGGACACCGGCCTGCGCCGGACGTATCCCAACACCATCAGCCGCGAGGGCGCCCGCGGCATGGAATACGCCGCCTGGGGCCAGCCGGCCAATCCGCCCGAGCATGAGGCCAACCTGGTCTTCACCCGCCTGCTGGCCGGGCCGATGGACTACACCCCGGGCATCTTCGGCATGGAGACCCGCGTCCCGGAAGGCGTCGCCACCACCTGGGCCAAGCAGCTGGCCCTTTATGTGGTCATCTACAGCCCGATCCAGATGGCCGCCGACCTGCTTGAGAACTACGAATCCAATCCGGCCCCGTTCCAGTTCATCAAGGACGTCGCCGTCGACTGGGCCGAGACCCGGGTGCTGAACGGCGAGGTCGGCGACTTCGTCACCATCGCCCGCAAGGACCGCAACTCCGACGAATGGTTCCTGGGCTCGATCACCGACGAGCAGCCGCGCGTCCTGACCGTCGCCCTCGGCTTCCTCGACTCCGGCCGCCGCTACCGCGCCGAGATCTACGCCGACGGACCCGGCGCCAACTACACCGACAACCGCACGGCCATAGACATCTCGACGCGCGAGGTGACCTCGGCCGACGTCCTGACCCTGCGCCTCGCCCCCGGCGGCGGCCAGGCCATCCGCTTCGTTCCGCTGGGCCGGGCGCGGCGCTGAACCGGAACGCGCGGGCGCTGGCGGTCCGGCGTTTCGGGCGGTAACGAGGGCGGATGAGCAAGGATCCCATCCTCGTCACCGGTTCGGCCGGCTTCGTCGGCTACCACACCGCCCGCCGCCTGCTGGCGCGCGGCGAGACGGTGGTCGGCGTCGACAATCTGAACGCCTACTACGACCCGGCCCTGAAACACGCCCGGCTGGAGCGGCTGCAGGCCGAGCCGAACTACATCCACCACACCCTCGACCTCGCCGACCGTCCGGGCATGACGGCGCTGTTCGCCGAGCATTCGCCGCGCCGCATCATCCACCTCGGGGCCCAGGCCGGAATCCGCTACAGCGTCGAAAATCCCGAGACCTACGTCGACTCCAACGTCGTCGGCTTCCTGACCGTGCTCGAGGGGGCGCGGGCGGTGCAGGCCGAGCATCTGGTCTTCGCCTCCACCAGCTCGGTCTACGGCGCCTCGGCGGCCCTGCCCTTCTCGGTGCAGCAGGGCGTGGCCCATCCGCTGAATGTCTATGCGGCGACCAAGATCGCCAATGAGGCGATGGCGCACAGCTATGCCTACGTCTTCGGCATTCCCTCGACCGGCCTGCGCTTCTTCACCGTCTATGGCCCGTGGGGCCGGCCGGACATGGCCCTGTTCAAATTCACCCGCGCCATCCTCGACGGCCGGCCGATCGACGTCTATGGCGAGGGCGCGATGGAGCGCGACTTCACCTTCATCGACGACATCGTCGACGGCGTCGTGGCGGCGCTGGACGACATTCCCGCCCGGGATTCCGCCTGGCGCGCCGAGGCCCCCGGCCAGGCCACCAGCGGCGTGGCGCCCTGGCGGGTCCTGAACCTCGGCGCCGGACGGCGCGAGAAGCTCTCCCGCTACATCTCGGTGCTGGAGGAGGCGATCGGCAGACCGGCCGTCCTCAACGTCATGCCGACCCAGGAGGGCGAAATGACCCGCACCGAGGCCGACGTCAGCGAGACCCGCACCGCCCTCGGCTATGATCCGAAGACGCCCATCGACGTCGGCGTACGTCACTTCGTCGACTGGTACCGCGACTTCTACGGCGTCTAGACGAACGAAGGGGCGGAGCCGTCGCCGGCCCCGCCCCCCGCAATCTCCCGCCGGCCTTAGGGGACCGGGTTGCCGTCCACGTCGACCACCTGCACCTCGCCGATGCCCAGGGCCCGGATCTTCGGCTCGATCGTGGCGCGGTCGCCAACCACGACCCAGGTCGTCGGCCCCGTCCCGACGATCTCGCGCGCCGCCTCGGTGGCCCGCGCCTCGTCCATGGCCGAGACGATTTCGGCGTAGCTGTCGTAGTAGTTCGCCGGCACGCCCCAGACGACCATGTTCTGAAGCTCCGAGGCGATGGCGGCGTTGGTCTCCCAGTTGCCGGCCATGCCCTGCACCATGTTGGCGCGCGCCGCCGCGATCTCCTCGCCGGTCAGCGGACGGGAGCCCACCACCTCGGTCAGCTCACGGCGCAGTTCGGCCAGGCTTTCGGCCGTCTTGTCCGACTGGACCCCGGCGCTGACGGCGTAGATCCGGTCGCCGCGTCCGAAGGGCACGCCGCCGCCCGCGCCGTAGGACCAGCCCTTGTCCTCGCGCAGGTTCATGTTGATGCGGCTGGTGAAGGCGCCGCCCAGGGCGGTGTTCATGGTGTCGATGGCCGGCTCGCGGGCCGGATCGAAGGCCTCGACCACGCGGCCGCCGATGATGGTCGACTGCGGCCCGGCCCGGTCGACGATCAGGATGCGCGGCGGTCCGGCGGCGTCCGGCGCGTCGGCCGGTCCCGGCTTGGCCGGCATCGGCGTCGACGGCGTCTGCCAGCGGGCGAAGGCCCGCTCCAGCTGCGGCGTCAGCTCGGCCAGGCTGATGTCGCCCACCACCACGAGGGTGGCGTTGTCGGGCCGGAACCAGGCGCTGTGCCAGGCCTCGGCGTCGGCCGGCGTGATCGCGCTCACCGTCGCCTCCGTGCCCGAGGCGGGACGGCCGTAGGGGCTGTCCGCCCCATAGAGCTCGCGGTTCAGCGTCATCCGCGCGATGGCGCCCGGGTTGCGCCGCGCCTGCTGGATGCCGGCGATCTGCTGGGCCTGGACCCGCTGGAAATCGTCGGCCCGGAAGGCGGGGTTCAGGATCACGTCGGCGTATAGGTCCAGCGACGGCTCCAGCCGCGCGGTCAGGGCGGTCATCGAGACGTTGGTGGAATTGGTCCCCGAGCCGGCGCCGAGGGTGGCGCCCAGCAGCTGCAGCCGGTCGCTGATCTCGAGCGCGGTCAGCTCGTCCGTGCCGTTGGTCATCACCTGCGGGGCCAGCTGGCCGAGGCCCGCCTTGTCGGCCGGATCGACCACCGCTCCGGCGTCGAGGATCAGGTTCATGGTGACGGTCGGCACGCTTTCGCGCTCGACCAGCATCACCTTCATGCCGTTCGACAGCGTTCCGGTCTGGATGTCGGGGAACTCGGCCTGCGGCGCCGGGCCGGCCGCGGGCAGGCCCGTGCTCCGGTCGACGCCCGCGGTCGTCGCATAGTCCGGGAAGGGCAGCACCTCGAGGCTGTAGCTGCCGTCCGTCAGCCACCGCTGGCCCGCGGCGGTCAGGTCGCGCGGCGTCGCCGCAACCACCCGCTGATAGCTCTCGCGCCAGGCGCCCGGGTCGCCCAGGAACACCTCGGACGCCGCCAGCCGGTCCGACTTGCCGCCGAAGCCGCCGATGCGCTCCAGCCCGCGGATATAGCCGGCCGCCGTCTGGGTGCGCACCCGCTCCAGCTCCTCGGCCGTGGGCCCGTCGCGCAGCAGCCGCGCCATCTCCTCATCGACGATGGCTTCGATACGGCCCAGGTCGCCGCCCGCCTTGGCCGTCGCCACGACGAAGAACTGCCCCGCGAGCTCACGGCCGCCCGCGCTGGCCTGGACCGAGGTCGCCAGCTGCTCGTCGATGACCAGCCGCTTGTAGAGACGCGAAGAGCGCCCGGACGACAGCACGTCCGCCACCATGCCGAGATAGTCGGTGTCCGCCTCGCCGGTCGGTGTGATGTTCCAGACCTTGTAGAGGCGCGGCTGGCCGACCCGGTCGTACATGACCTCGCGCTGCTCGCCGACCATGGGCACGACCCAGCGGCTCGGCTGGGTCACCGGCGGCCCCGAGGGGATGTCGCCGAAGTAGCGCTCGACCTTCTCGCGGGCCTGTTCCGGCGTGATGTCGCCGGCCAGCACGATCACCGCATTGGCGGCCCCGTAATAGTCCCGGAACCACTGCTGCACGGTCTCCAGATCGGCCGCGTTCAGGTCGTCCATCGAGCCGATGACGGTGTGGCCATAGGGGTGCTCGTCGGGCCAGGTGGCGGCGGTGACGGCGTTGAAGACGCGGCCGTAGGGCTGGTTCTCGCCCTGCCGCTTCTCGTTCTGGACCACCCCGCGCTGCTCATCGAGCCGGGCCTGGTCGACGGCGCCCAGCAGATGACCCATGCGGTCGCTCTCCAGCCACAGGATGGAATCGAGCGCCGTGGTCGGAACGTTCTGGAAATAGTTGGTGCGGTCGCTGTTGGTGGTGCCGTTCTGGTCGGTCGCGCCGAGCAGTTCCGTGCCCTTGAAGAAATCGGTGTTGTAATTCTCCGACCCGTTGAACATCAGGTGTTCGAACAGGTGGGCGAAGCCGGACCGGCCCTCGGGCTCGTTCTTCGAACCGACGTGGTACCAGATGTTCACCGCCACGATCGGGGCCTTGTGGTCCTCGTGGACGATGACGGTCAGGCCGTTGTCGAGGGTGAATTTGGTGAAGGGGATGTCGACGTCGGGCAGCGGCGCCAGCTGCTGGCGCGACTGCGGCGCGGCCGCGGCCGGCGCGGCGGCGGCGTCGACGGCCAGAGCCGGCGTCTGGGCCTGGGCTGTGGTGGCCAGCAGGACGGCCACGGCCGCTCCCCCGAGCAAGGCGAGACGTTTGGTGCGCATGAGTAAAACCCCCTTGAAGGACCGGCGCGCTGCGGCGCGAACGCCATAGTGGCGGCGCCCGGCGGGGGCTTGGCAAGCGCGGATTCGCGGCGGAGCGCCGCAGCCGGGCGGCCGGCGCTTCGCTATCGCAATGCGGAGCCGGGTGTTTCTTGCTCAATCGTAGCGCCAAGGGGGCCCTCGTCGCACCTTGGCTGTGTTCAACAGCGGCAAACCAGAAAACGTTTGCCTGTTGCAGCGCAATATAGTCCTCTCCTGTTCCGCGGCGTCGAACGCGGATTCGGGCCGAGACCTTCAAGCGCCACAGCCCGGACGCCGCATGAACCGACCTCTCGCCGCCTCGCTCCTTGTCGCCGTCGGCCTCGCCGCCCCGACCGTGGCCGCCGCCGCGCCGGCGCTCCTGTCGCACCAGGTCCCGCTGGAGCTGAACGAGGCCTCCTCGGCCTGGATC
>JBGTSL010000070.1:0-7749 GCA_041940325.1 Brevundimonas sp. | reverse complement strand
GGCGATCATGTCCGACACCGTCGGCTTCATCTCCGACCTGCCGCACGAACTGGTCGAGAGCTTCCGCGCCACGCTGGAGGAGGTGGGCGAGGCCGACCTGATCCTGCACGTCCGCGACATCGCCAGCCCCGACAGCGACGCCCAGCGCAAGGACGTCGAGGCGGTGCTGAAACAGATCGACACGCCCGCGGGCAAGACCCGCCGGGTGCTGGAGGTCTGGAACAAGATCGACCTGCTGGACGCCGAGGCGTGCGAGGCGGTGCTGGGCCAGGCCGAACGGCTGCGCGCCCAGGGCGAGGCCGTGGCGGTTTCGGCCTGGACCGGGGAGGGGATCGAGGCCCTGCGCGAGACCATCGCCGGCCTGATCGACGACGATCCGGAGACGGAGCTTGTGCTCGACCCGTCGCAGGGCGAGGCGCTGGCCTGGCTGTACGAGAACGGTCGCGTCACCGGGCGCGAGACGGACGACGAGGGCCGGACGCACGTGGTGGTGCGGCTGCACCCGGCGGCGCTGGGGCGGTTCGAGCGGCAGTTCGGGACATGATCTCCGTCTCCTCCCCGTCAACGACGGGGAGGAGACGAGGCAACGCCTTGCAACCTAGCGTTGGCGTTCCGCCGCCTTGGCCGCGTCCCACAGCCGGTCCATCTCGGCGAGATCGCTCTGCTCAGGCGTGCGCCCGTCCTTCGCCAGCTCCGCCTCGATGAAGGCGAAGCGGCGGACGAATTTGGCATTGGTTCCGCGCAGGGCGTCCTCCGGCTCGACGCCCAGTTTGCGGGCGAGGTTGGCCATGACGAACAGCAGGTCGCCGATCTCCTCGCGGGTCTTGTCGACGTCGCCGGCGGCGAGCTCGGCGCGTAGCTCGGCGACCTCTTCGACGAATTTGTCGAAGACCTCGTCGGTCGAGGGCCAGTCGAAGCCGACGCGGGCGGCGCGTTTGGTCAGTTTGGCGGCGCGGGCGAGGGCGGGGAGGCCGACGGGGACGTCGTCGAGGACGCCGTGCTGGGCCTTCGCCTTGCGCTCGGCGGCCTTGATGTCCTCCCAGCGGGCCTTCTGGGCGGCTCCGTCGGGTTTGGCCGCCTCGTCGCCGAAGACGTGCGGGTGACGGCGCTCCAGCTTGTCCGCGATGGCGTTCGCGACGTCGTCGAAGGCGAACAGCCCCTGTTCCTCGGCCATGCGGGCGTGGAAGACGACCTGGAACAGCAGGTCGCCCAGCTCGGATTTCAGCTCGTCCCAGTCGCCGCGCTCGATGGCGTCGGCGACCTCATAGGCCTCCTCCAGGGTGTAGGGGGCGATGGTCTGGAAGGTCTGCTCCACGTCCCACGGGCAGCCGCCGACCGGGTCGCGAAGCCGGGCCATGACGGCGTTGAGACGGTCGACGGGGCTTGGGGACGAGTCGGTCATGGGCCGGTCTGATGCGGCGCCGCCCCGCGCGCTTCAAGGGCGGCGCGGATTCCGGCATGCCGCGCCTGGTCCAGCGGATAGCGGTGCAGGGCCAGGGCGGCGAGCACTAGGCACAGGGCCGGCAGGCCGGCGAACATGATCTGCAGCCACATGAGGGCCTGACCGGAATTCTCGCCGCCCAGCCCCGGATCGAAGCCGGCCGCACGCAGGCCCGCGAAGGTCAGGACCGAGACCGCATAACCCAGCTTGCTGGTGGCGGTCAGGATCGAGAACAGCAGGCCGGTGCGGTCGGCGTCGTCGTCCAGTCGCACCTGATCGCTGACGTCGGCCATCATCGCCCGCAGCAGAAGGTCGCCGGAAGCAAAGGCCAGGCCGACGAGAGCGACCATGATCCCGGCCATCAGCAGGTCGGCGTACGGCGCCGGGGAGCCTGTCGCGGCCTCGAGCGCGGCCCGGGCGGGCTCGACCAGAACCGGGGCGAGAAAGGCGGCGAACATCAGGGTGACGGCGAAATAGACGCAGGCCCAGATCAGCGCCCGGTGCTTGCCGAGCCGCACCGCCAGCCAGCTCCACGCCGGGGCGCCGAACAGGCCGAACACGAAATAGACCAGCAGCAGGATCGAGGTCTCGGCCCGCTCGAAGCCGCGGGCCGCCTCGAAGAAATAGAAGAACAGGGCTCCAACCACGCCGCGAGCGACACCCAGCGCCAGGTCCGCGCCGAGCAGGCGCTGGATCACCGGCCGCCTGAACAGGGCAAGATAGGCGAACCGGCTCTCGGCCGAAGCCGGCGGCCCGGGCGGCGGCTCCGGCGTGAAGGCGAAGGTGATGGCCAGCGAGACGGGCAGGGCGGCGATGATGAACCACCCCTGCCACTGCACGGCGCGGGCGTAGTCGCCCCAGCCCATGTTCTGCACCAGCACCGGGACCAGCAGCACCGCCAGCACGCCGATGATGTTGGCCGTCTGCCACCAGCCGTAGATGCGCGAACGCTGGTCGTAGTCGGAGGACAGGGCCGAGGCCCAGCTGACCTGCGACAGCAGACTGACCGAGAAGCCCAGCGACAGGACCACCAGCCAGACGGTCAGGTGGACGGGCCCCGCCCCCGGTCGGGCCATGAACAGCATGCCGACCGCCAGCATCAGCACCGGCGCCGCCATCCCCATCCACAGCCGGTAGCGGCCGAAGCGGCTGTTGGTGCGGTCGATGACCATTCCGAGGGCCGGGTCGACGACGATGTCGGCCATGCGGATGATCAGGAAGACCAGCCCGACCACGGCCAGGTCGACGCCGACATGGCTGGCGTAGAACTCGGGCAGGGTGACATAGACCGGCAGGCCGAGAGCGGCGTAGGGCAGGCAGGCGGCCGAGAAGGCGGCGAGGACCGCATTGGAGCGGCGCGCGGCGCTGACGGGCGCGGCAGGCGGGGCGACGTCGGGCATGGACGAATCCGGAGCGCGGCGGATGAGTCGCCGGCAGCGTCACCATGCCGGTTTTTCCGTCCGGACGCATGACCCCGAATATGTCGAGGGTGTCGAGGCTGTCGCGGATGTCTTGCCAGCCGATGTAGAGGATGTCGCGCGTGAATTGTATTGGTCCGGAATCGCCGTTCGGACGTTGGCTCTTGCCCTGACTCGCGGGGTCAGGCTTCCTTGCCGGATGGCGTTGCTCCGCGCATTCCTGGGCCTGCTCGTTCTGTCCGCCGCCGCCGTGCTGGCCGCGCCGCGCGCCGCCGCCCGGTCGCCGGATGCCTGCGACGCGGACCGGATCGAATGGGGCGCGCCCGCCCTCGCCAACGCCATCTCGCACTATTCGCTGGAGTGGACGCCCTTCGGCTCCACCGAATGGGGCTGGGAGACCTATCTGCCGCTGATCCAGAAGGAGCTCGGCACCGGCTGCGCCCCTGGCTCGCCGCGATTCGCGCGGGCGCTTGCGGAATTCCAGCATCAGCACGGCCTGCCGGCCACCGGCTGGTTCGACCGGTCGACCTTCCAGGTCTTCCGCGGCCTGTGGCAGGAGCGCCGGCCGTTCGTCATGGAGCGGGTGCGCGAACAGCCGTGCCCCGACCCGCCGCCGCTGTATCAGCTCGGCTATCTGGTCGAGTCGGAGGAGCACGCCGACCGCCTGACCCGCCTGCTGCGGCGCGATGTGCTGGCCGCCTACCGGCTGATGGTGGCCGCGGCGCGGGAGGAGGTGCCGGAGGTCGCGGCCGATCCTGAGTTGCTGCAGATCTTCTCCGGCTTTCGCGATCCCGAGGCCGACGCCGCCCGATGCGCCGCCCAAGGCAATTGTGACGGCTTGCGACGCGCGGTCTGCTCGCCGCACCGCACCGGCACGGCGGTGGACCTCTACGTCGGCCAGCTGGACCAGATGGGCGTCGACAACACCTCGCCGGCCAGCCGGCTGCACATGACGCGGGGCGCGACCTACCGCTGGCTGGTTCAGAACGCCCACCGCTTCGGCTTCGTGCCCTATGTCTATGAGCCGTGGCACTGGGAGTGGGTCAGTCCGACCGGCGGTTATGCGCTGACAGCCGCGCCGTGATCCGGCCGCTGACCTTCGGGGAAACCGGCCTCGCGCGGGAGACCTTCGGCGACGCCCTCCACTGCAACAGCATCCGCCTGCTGGCCGCGCCGTGGCCGGTCGTGCGCGCCTTTGTTCCCGGTCGCTGGTTCGGGCGTGACTGGATCGTCTGGCCGAGACGCCTGCTGCCGCCGGACATCGCCGCCGCGCCGCTGAAGCTGCAGGCCGTGCTGGTCCACGAACTGACCCATGTCTGGCAGGCCCAGCAGGGTGTGAACCTCCTGACCGGCAAGCTGCGGGCGGGCGACAGGCCGGCGTCCTATGACTATCCGACCGGCATGGACTGTGACTGGGGCAGGCTGAACATCGAGCAGCAGGCGATGGTGGTCGAGCATCGCTTCCGCCTGCTCCACGGCGGCGCGGTCCCGGCCCCGGCCGAGTTCTACGACCGCGTCTGTCCCTTGGGGCCACGGATCAAAACCTGACCGGGGAGACTTGTCAGGCGGTCAGCGGAACCCATATCCGCTACATACGCTGTTGCTAATGACAGTGCTCGTCAGCGGAGAACGACATGCCCCGGATCCTCGTCCTGTATCATTCCACCTATGGCCACGTCGAAGCCATGGCCGAAGCGGTCGCCGAGGGGGTGCGGGAGATCGAGGGCGCGACCGTGGACATCAAGCGGGTTCCCGAACTGGTCCCGGAAGAGCTGGCGAAGAAGAGCGGCTACAAGCTGGATCAGGCGGCGCCGATCGCAAAGGTCGACGATCTGTCCGGCTATGACGCCATTATCGTGGGGGCAGGCACGCGTTATGGCACGGCCGCCTCGCAGATGCGCAACTTCCTCGACCAGACCGGCGGCCTCTGGGCCAGGGGCGCGCTGGTCGGCAAGGTCGGATCGGCATTCAGTTCGACGGCGACCCAGCACGGTGGTCAGGAAACCACGCTGATCGGCTTGATCCAGACCCTGTTGCACCACGGCATGCTGATCGCGGGCCTGCCCTACGCCTGGGAAGGCCAGTCCCGAATCGATGAAGTGACCGGCGGCTCGCCCTACGGCGCCACCACCATCACCGGGAGCGACGGCTCGCGCATGCCCAGCGACAACGAGCTGCAAGGCGCCCGCTGGCAGGGCCGCCATGTCGCGGAGACGGCGAAGAAGCTGTTCGGCTGATGCGCCAGCCCGCGCTCTTCTTCGGCCACGGCTCGCCGATGAACGCTCTCGGCGGGCCGTACGCGGAGGCCTGGCGTGAGGTCGGCCGCGCCGTCGGCAAGCCGCGCGGCGTGGTCATGGTGTCGGCCCACTGGGAGACGGAAGGGCTCGGCGTCACGGCGCAGCCCGATCCTGAAACCATACATGATTTCGGCGGCTTCCCGGCGGAACTGCACGAGATGCAGTATCCTGCTCCGGGTTCGCCGGAGTTGGCGGCGCGGGTGGCCGAACTCACCGGCGCGGCCCCGACGACCGACTGGGGACTGGATCACGGAACCTGGTCGGTGCTGACCCACGTCTGGCCGGAGGCGGATGTGCCGGTCGTGCAGTTGTCGCTGGACTGCCGTCTCGACGCGCGGCGGCATTTCGAACTGGCGCGCCGTCTCGCGCCGCTTCGGGACGAAGGCGTGATCGTGGCCGGCTCGGGCGACTTCGTGCACAATCTGCGCACCTGGAAGCGGGCAGGGGGCGAGCCTTACGGCTGGGCGACGCGGTTCAACGAAGCGGTCAAGGCGGCGCTGGTCCGGGGCGACGACGACGCCCTGATCGACTGGGCCGGTCTGGCCGAGGACGCGCAGATGAGCGTGCCCACCGACGAGCATTTCCTGCCGCTGCTCTACATCGCCGCCCAGCGCCGGCCGGGCGACGACGTCAGCTTCTTCAACGATGTCATCGAGGGCGGCTCGATCTCGATGACGGGCGTGCGGATCGGCTGACGGCTCAGGCCGCCTTGTCGAGCTCGACCATCTGCTGGATCGCCACATAGTCGGTCTTGCCGGTGCCGAGGACCGGCACCTCGCCGACGCGCATGATCTTCTTCGGCACCGCCAGCTCGGGCGCGCCGTGACTGCGGGCCCATTCCGCGAGCCGGGCGACGTCGGCGTCCTTCCGGTCGGTGACCAGCACCAGCTTCTCGCCCTTGCGGCTGTCCGGCACGGAGACGACCGCGTGGCGCGCCTCGGGCCAGACCGCGCTCGCCAGACCCTCGACCGCGGTCAGGGACACCATCTCGCCGCCAATCTTGGCGAACCGCTTGGCCCGTCCGAAGATGCAGACATAGCCCTCGTCATCGATCGAGACGATGTCGCCGGTGTCGTGCCAGCCGTCCTTGAGCGGCTCGATGGTGTCGGGATCGTCCGGCGACAGATAGCCCTTCATAACATTGGGGCCGCGCAGATAGAGCCGGCCGCCCTCGTCGATGCCGTCGACCGGATCGAGCCGCCATTCCATGCCGGGCAGCATCTGGCCCACGGTGCCCGGCCGGTTCCGCTCAGGGTGATTGACCGCCACCACTGGCGCGGCCTCGGTGGCGCCGTAGCCCTCCAGCAGCTTCAGGCCGTGGAACCGCGTGTTGAACAGATGGTGGGTCTCGTCGCGCACCCGCTCGGCCCCGGCGACGACGAACTCGAGGGTCGAGAAGTCGTCGGGCCCCGCCACGCGGGCGTACTGGTTCAGGAAGGTGTCGGTGGCGAACAGGATCGACGCCTTCACCTGCGGCAGCAGTTCGACGATCTGTTTGGCGTGTAGCGGCGACGGATACTGGAACGCCTTCATGCCTTGCAGCAACGGCAGCAGCACCCCGCCCGTCAGGCCGAAACAGTGGAAAGTCGGCAGCGGATTGAACATGACCCAGTCAGGATCCAGCGCGATATGCTGGGCGACCTGGCGGCAGTTGGCGACCAGGTTCGACTGGCTGAGCACCACGCCCTTGGGCGCCCCGAAGCTGCCCGAGGTGAACAGGATGACGCCCGGCGAAGCCGGCTCGGTCTTCACGCGGAACCGCCGCGGCATCAGCCCGGCCATCAGGCCATAGAGCTTGTCGGGCAGGCCGATCGACTTGCGTACGTCGTCCAGCCAGACGACCTCGGCGACGGATTCGATATGGCCGACAAGATCCTCCAGCTTGGCTTGCTGGATGAACCGTTGCGCCGTCAGGACCTTGCCGACCCCCGCGGCCTTGATGGCGGCCTTTATGTTGCGCTCGCCCGAGGTGAAGTTCAGCATCACCGGCACGCGGCCGTGGGCGTGCAGTCCGTAGTAGGTGACCACCACCCCCATGCTGGACGGCAGCAGGATGCCGACCCGCTCGCCGACCTCGGTCATCGCCGCGATCTTGCGCCCCAGCACGAAGGCGGCGCGGATCAGGCCGGTGTAGGTCAGCGGCTTGCGATCCTGGTCCTCAAGGATTTCCTTGTCGCCGTAGGTGTCGCGGGCCGCGATCAGGGCGTCGAAGACGGTTTCCTCGACGGCCTTGGGGTCCAGGGGCAGGCGCAAAGACATCCTCCGTGACGCGTTGGCCGCGCCTTGTCTGAACGCACAAACTAGAGCGGCGCTACCGGGTTGAAAAGATGTGTTACCCGGCGTGAAGCCCGCGCCCGCCTTGCCTTCGCCATCGGGAAGGACGACATAGCGGTTTCGCAACGCCCGGAGCCGGACCCGCCTTGGTCACGCTGATCGACACCCTGACGAAGACGCCGGCCGAGCTGCGTCACCCGGAAAAGCAGAACCGGCCCGAGACGGCGGTGCTGAAGAAGCCAGACTGGCTTCGCGTCAAGGCGCCCGGCTCGGGTCAGTACAACGCCACCCGCGCCATCGTGAAGGAGAAGGGTCTCCA
>JBGTSL010000069.1:0-7778 GCA_041940325.1 Brevundimonas sp. | reverse complement strand
GTCATCCCGGAAACCGAGCGCTACACGGCGTTCATCGACGGCGCCTATGAGCTCGGCGGCGGCGTAGAGGCCTATGCCGAACTGTTGCTGAACCGCCGCGAAAGCCGCACGGACAGCTACCGCCAGTTCTGGAACTACACCTTCACCAACGATTACTTCGGGGCGGGCGCCGGGGATCCACTGACCGGCTTCACCGGACCGTACATCCTCAGCGCCACGCCGGTGACGGATCACTTCGACCAGTCGCAGCGCGTCGACTACACGCGTCTGGTGGCCGGCCTGCGCGGCGACATCGGCGGCGGGTTCCTGTCGGGCTGGAACTGGGATGTCTTCGCCCAGTACAGCCGCTCGGACGGCGAATACACGTCCGACGTCATCCTTCAGGACGCGGTGGATTCGACCAGCTTCAAGACGTCCTCGTGCGTCGGCACCAACCTGCCGGTCAGCGGCCGTCCCTGCATCGACGTCGACTTCACCGATCCGCGGGTGCTGCGTGGCGATCTGACCCCGGAAGAGCGGGCGTTCCTGTTCGACACGGAAACCGGCAGCACGATCTATGAGCAGACCTACCTGGAAGGCTCGATCGCCGGCAATCTGTTCGATCTTCCGGCCGGTCCGCTGGGCGTCGCGCTCGGCTTCCACGTCCGCAAGGACGAGATCGTCGACACCCCGGGGGAGGTGACTCTCGCCGACAACAGCTGGGGCCTGACGGGCGCGGGCGTCACCGAGGGCGATGAGGAAACCAGGGAGCTGTACGCTGAACTGGCCGTGCCGCTGCTGGTCGATATGCCTTATGTCCAGAGCCTCGATCTGTCGCTGTCGGGCCGCTACACCGACACCAAGACGTCGGGCGACGCCTCGACCTACAAGGTCGGACTGAACTGGGCCCTGAGCGACGCCATCCGCGTCCGCGCCACCCACGGCACCTCGTTCCGCGCCCCGGCGCTGTTCGAGTTGTATCTGGCCGACCAGACCAGCTTCGTGGGTCAGCGGAACATCGATCCCTGCCTGAACCTCGACAACCGCCTCGCCGCCGGCGAGATCAGCCAGGAACTGTACAGCAACTGCACCAATCCGGCCGGCCCGGGCGGCGGCGTGGCCGGCAACTTCACCGGCGGCAACTCGTCGGCCGAAGTGATCACGGGCGGGGGCCTCGGCGTTCTCGAGCCGGAAACCTCGAAGGCCACGGTCATCGGCGTGGTCCTGACTCCGCCGGAGAGCAACCTCAGCCTTGCGGTTGACTACTTCGAGATCAAGATCGACGACGAAGTCGCCAACCTCGGCGCCGGAGGCATCCTGGCCGCCTGCTATACGTCGGACAACTTCCCGAACGACCCGATCTGCAACCAGTTCGATCGCGACCCGACGCTGGGCATCACCACGGTGCGGGACAGCTTCGTCAACATCGCGGAGCAGAACAACCGCGGCCTCGACTTCACGGCCCGCTGGTTCCACGATTTCGACTGGGGCACGCTGACGCTCGACAGCCAGACGACGTGGACGCTGGAGACCAACCAGTCTCTGTTCGCCGATACGCCGACCGACTTCCTTGGCGACATCGGCAATCCGGAACTGGTCGGCAACATCAACGCGACGATCTCGCGTGGTCCGTGGACCGCCTTCTGGGGCTTCGACTGGATCGGCAACCAAGACGACACGCCGGACTTCGTCCGCGCCAATGGCACCCAGTTCCAGACGATCGACGGCCGGGTGACGCAGATCAAGGCGGAAGCCGAGTTCACCGGCTTCCACAGCGTGTCGCTGTCCTATGAATCGGACGGCGCCGGCTGGTCCGACGGCTGGACGGTTTCGGGCGGCGTGGCCAACCTGTTCGACGAGAAGCCGCCCGCGGCCTCGGCGATCGCGGTCAGCACCCTGGGCAACTCCGTGTTCTCGTCGCAGTACACGGAGGCCTACTACGGCCGGCGGGCGTTCGTGCGCCTCAGCAAGTCGTTCTGATCCAGAACGGGGCCAACTGACGGGGGCGGCGGAGCGATCCGCCGCCCCTTCGTCGTTTTCAGCCGGGAGAAGTCGGGGTATTCCCGCCGCGCAAGGAGTACGCATGGCCGTCATCAAGGGCATCCGGGATACGCTGGACGAACAGGTGAGGCGTTTCGAACAGGCGCCGCTGCGCCAGCCGGTGCTGCTCAATAGCATCCCGAAGGGCGGAACCCATCTGCTGCGCAACATCCTGCGGATGTTTGTTCCGGTCGAGCAGCACCACGACCGCGACTTCGTGCAGGCGCCCAACATGCACGAGCATCTGGACGCCTTTAATCCGCACGCGCCGAAGCTGGCGGCCGGCCATCTGCTTTTCGACGATCAGGCCGTCGCCAATATCCGCTTCGCGCGGCACATCTTGCTGGTCCGTGATCCCTATGACTGGGTGCTGGCGCGGGCGCGGTTCTTCGTCTCCGAAGAGTTCGACCAGGCCAACCTGCGACACCTGAAGTCCGGCGTGTTCCCAGCGGACACGCTGTTGAACATGATGATCTTCGGGGTTCACCAGAAGTCGCCCTCGCTGGTCGACATCTACACCCACAACGCCGCCGCCTGGCTGGGCACGGGCGTGCATCTGGTGCGCTATGAGGATGCGTTGAGGGCCGTGCGGAATCTCGACGCGTCCGCGAGCCGTTCGTTCTTCGCGGATCTGCTGGACGCCGCCGGGATTGATCTGCCGGACGACTGGCGCGAACGGGTGACAATCGGCGCCGACCGCCGGCAGAGCCGGACCGCCCGGGAGAACCTCAACCTGCCGGAGGGCCTGGAGTTTCCGACCGACCTGCCCGAGACGCAGCGGCGGCTCGTGGACTTCCACGCGCCCGGACTGCGCGCTCTACTCGGCTACAGCTGAGCGGCCCGCGTCTCTATCCAGTCGGGCAGATCGTCGATGCGGCCCAGGGCCCCGAACCGGGGATGGCCGTCCGGGGCGTCGGCAAGCTCGTGCGCCCAGGTGACGACGTAGGGAATGTGCACGGCGAAAGCGCCCGCCTCGAGCGCCGGGAGTACATCGGACTTCATCGAGTTTCCGGCCATCACGGCTTCGGACGCGCCGGTGCCGTGGCGCGTGAAGACCCGTTCGTAGGTGGTCCGGTCCTTTTCGGAGACGATCTCGACGGCGGCGAACAGATCGCCCAGCCCGGACGCCGCCAGCTTGCGCTCCTGGTCCAGCAGATCGCCCTTGGTGATCAGCACCAGCCGGTAGCGTTCGGACAGCCGGGCCAGCGCCTCGTCGACGCCGGGCAGGGTCTCCACCGGATGAGCCAGCATCTCGCGTCCGGCCGCAAGTATCTCGCGGATGGCGCCCGGAGGCGGATCGCCGTCGCACATCTCCATCGCCGTCTCGATCATCGACAGGGTGAAGCCCTTCACGCCGTAACCATAAAGACGGAGATTGCGGCGCTCGATCTCGGCCAGCCGCGTCTCGATCGCAGCGTTGTCGTGGTCGGTCAGGAGGTCCAGAAATCGGGCCTGGGTCAGCCTGAAGATGGTCTCGTTGTGCCAAAGCGTGTCGTCGGCATCGAGGCCGACCGTGGTGATGGTCATGGGCTCTCCTGACCCGCCGCGGCCGTCCGGTCAACACTACGTTCTGCCTCGAATCCCGCATCGGGACCGGGCATGGTGAACGGCGTTTGACCACGTTCATCAGCGATGTGTTTTCACCTTGAGGGGCATTCTGCGCTCAGGGGGGTGATCTCTTTTCCGACCGGCTGGAGAAACGGTCATGAGGAATGACCCAGGCTATCCCAGTACGCTTCCAGTCTCGGTGGATCACGACGCGTCGGATGACGGCCTTCGCGACGCGACCGCCCGTATCGGCGAGCGCCGTTCCTATGCCGCGCCCTATGAGAGTCTGACCTTCACCCTGCTGACGCGGGCCCGGCGGGAACTGATCGTGACCTTGGCGGCGCAGCCCGTGTTCGACCTGGTTCGCTCCGCTCCGGTCGCCCGCCGCATCAGACGAAGCGTGCGCCATCGCGGCGGTGAGAGCGCCCTGATCGGTCTCGGACGCCGCACGCTTGAGCCGGCAGACCTGATCCGCATTGACATACAGACGCTGAGGAACGGCCTCGACCTTTTGCGGCTGGGGAGAGACGACAGCGGCGTATTGCCGGCGTTCTGGCGCACGGTGGCGTCGAGCGGCGGGCGGTTCGACTTGCTGTGCGCCGAGATGCAGCACGGCTCCGCCCCCGGAACCCTGCTGATCGAGGTCATGGGCGGCCTCGAGCAGGCGCCGCCGGACGCCATTCAGGAAGCCATCCAGCATTTCGAAACGGGATCGCTTGGATTGATCCTCCACGTCGCGCCGGATCCGGGTGCGGCGCAGCGCCTGTCGCAAGTTCGCGCCCAATGCCTGGCCATCGACTTCGCGGGGGTCGAGCACGAGAGCGCCCGCGATTGGCAGGCGGCCACGTTGTTGATCCAGGCGGCCCGCAACGCCTGTCCGCAGGTCCTGCTGCTCAACCTTCGCCCCGATCGGGGCCTGGCCGCCCAGGCGGCGGGGGCTACGCACGCCGTATTCGCCGGCATGGATGCGGTCGTGGTCTGACGGCGGTTGACGCGGCGGCGGACCGCAGGCCTTGATCGGTCATGCAGGTTACGCTTCCCGCCCGGCTGTATGGCTGTCCCGATGCGTGGGCGCGCGAGCGGTCGGCGGTGTTCGGCGGCGCCTGGCTGTTCCTCGGCCATGAGGCGGAGACGGCGGCGGCCGGGGACTGGATCGCCGCCGATATCGCGGGGCACCGGCTGCTGGCGGTGCGGGGCAAGGACGGGACGCTGCGCGCCTTCCACAACGTCTGTCGGCATCGCGCGGGCCCGCTGGTGCAGGGCGCGGCAGGCCGCTGCGAGGGTGAATTGGTGTGCGCCTATCACGGCTGGCGCTATGCGCTGGACGGCCGGCTGCGGGCCGCGACGGGGTTCGGGGCCGCCGAGGGATTCGATCCGCGCGAATTGGGCCTGCTGGCCGTGCGGCTGGAGATCTGGCGGGGGCTGGTGTTCGTGAACCTCGACGCGGGGGCGCCGCCGTTGTCCGCCCATGTCGCTGCTCTCGACGCCCTGCTGACTGAGCGGGGCCTTGAGCCGGCTGCGCCGGCCCTGCGGCGGAGCCATGATCTGGCTTGCGACTGGAAGGTCTACGCCGAGAACTATCTCGAAGGTTATCATATCGGCGCGGTGCACCCGGTGCTGGCCGGGGAGCTGGGGCCGGCCGAATATCGGGTTCGCGTCGACGGTGATCTGGTCGTGCAGGAAGCGATGGGCGTCAACGACGGGCCGCAGGCGGGTGTCTGGGCCTGGCTGTGGCCCAATCTCGGGATCAACGTCTATCGCGACGGAGCCATGATCGAACGGATGACGCCGGTCGGGCCGGGACGGACGCGGCTGGACTATCTGTTCCTCAATGATCGCGGCGCCGCGGCCCTGGGCGGCGCGCTTGAGGCCTCGGATCGATTGACCGCCGAAGACTCCGCCATCTGCGAGGCCGTGCAGGCCAATCTTTCGGCCGGGGCCTATGATACAGGCGTTCTCAGCGACCGGCACGAGGCCGCCGTGGCCTGGTTCCAGTCCCGTCTTGCCGAGGTTCATGCATGACCGACGCCCCCCGTCATATGCCGCTTGCCGAGGAGCCGCTGTCGGACCGCCACAAGCTGGGTTGGGGCCTCGCGGCGCTGGTCGTGGCGGGGAACATGATCGGTTCCGGCCTCTATCTGCTGCCCGTCAGCCTGGCGCCGGTGGGCAGCTCCAGCCTGGTCGGCTGGCTGGTCGCCGGGGCGGGCGCGGTGACGCTGGCGCTGGTGTTCGGGGCGCTGGGGCGATTGCAGCCGGACGCGGACGGGCTGCCGGGGTTCGCGGAGCGGGGGCTGGGGCGGTTCGCCGGCTATCAGACGGCGCTGGCCTTCTGGACGGCCTGTCTCGTCGGCAATGTCGCCATCGCGGTGGCGGCCACCGGCTATCTCGGCTTCTTCTGGCCGGTGCTCAGGGACCCGGTGGCGGCGACCTTCTGCAACCTCGGCATCATCTGGCTGGCGACCTTCGCCTACATCACCGGGACGCGGGCCGCCTCGGGTCTGGCGGCCGTGGCGCTGGCCATAGGGCTGGCGCCGATCGTGGTGGCCGTGGCTGCGGGAGTCGCGGCCTTCGATCCGCAGACCTTCGCGGCCTCGTGGAGTCCGTCAGGGACGCCGCTGGCACAGAGCGTGCCGACCTCGCTGGCGATTATCTTCTGGGCCTTCCTGGGCGTCGAGAGCGCCGCGGCCCTGTCGGTCCGGGTCAAGCATCCGGCGCGGGATGTAGGCCGGGCCTCTGTCGCCGGCGTGCTCCTGGCCACCGTCGTCTATATCGCCGCGACCGTGGCGGTGTTCGGGGTCATTCCGGCCGATGTTCTGGCGAACTCGACCAGTCCCTATGCTGACCTCGCGGCGCGGGTGTTCGGAGCCTCGATCGCCGGGCTGGTGGCGGTTTGCGCCGTCGTCAAGACCATAGGGACCGTCGGCGGCTGGGTCATGCTGGGCGGGGAGACGGCGCGATCAGCGGCGCGAAAGGGCTATCTGCCGAGCGGCTTCGGCGCCGGCGAACGCACGCCGGTCGCCAATCCTCTGTTGGGCGGGGCGATCATGAGCGTGGTGGCGGTGATTTCGGGTCAGCCGACCCTGGGCGGCCAGTTCGGCATGCTGGTCGGAGTCACGGCGGTGCTCAGCCTCGTGGTCTACGCCATCTGCTCGGCCGCCCTGTTCAGGATGGCGCGGTGGTCCGGCGCCCGGATCATGGCCGTCGCGGGATTCCTGTTCGCGACCGCCGCCGTCGCCGCGGCGGCGCCGGGCTATATCCTGCCGACCGTCGGCTTCTTCGTCGTGACAAGCCTCGCGTGGCTGGCGTTCCTCAGAAAGTCGCCGGCGCGCGTTGACCCGGCAGCGGGCGACGCCTAACCACGCCGCCGTTTGCCCGCCCGGATTCGATGCTACGGAGCCCGCCATGACTACAAAGCTTCTTCCCGGCGTCACCGGCGTGCTCGCGCTGGCGGATGGAACCATCCTGCAAGGCATCGGCTGCGGCGCGCCCGGCTCGGCCCTTGGAGAGGTCGTCTTCAACACCGCCATGACCGGGTACCAGGAGATCCTGACCGACCCGTCCTACATGAGCCAGATCCTGGCCTTCACCTTTCCGCACGTCGGCAACACCGGGGTGAATGTCGAGGACGTGGAGCAGATCGGCGGCGGTTCGGACACCTCGGCCCGGGGAGCGATCTTCCGCGACGTGCCGACCGATCCGGCCAACTGGCGCAGCGACAGCGACTTCGACGCCTGGATGAAGCGGCGCGGCGTGGTCGGCCTCGCGGGCGTGGATACGCGCCAGCTGACAGCCCGCATCCGCGACGCCGGCGCGCCGCACGCGGTGATCGCCCACGACCCCGAAGGCCACTTCGACCTCGAGGCGCTGGTCGCGCAGGCGAAGGCGTGGTCCGGGCTGGTCGGGCTGGATCTGGCCAAGGACGCCTCGACGCTGCAGTCGTTCGACTGGGACGAGGGGCTGTGGGACTGGCCGGAAGGTTATCCGCGCGTCGACGCCTCGGATCGCTCGGTGGTGGTGGTCGACTACGGCGTGAAGCGCAACATCCTGCGGGCGCTGGCCTCGACCGGGGCGAAGATCACCGTCGTCCCGGCGACGACGACGGCCGAGGAAATCCTGGCGCGCAATCCGGACGGCGTGGTGCTGTCGAACGGGCCGGGCGATCCGGCGGCGACGGGCCAGTACGCGGTGCCGGAAATCCGCAAGCTGGTCGA
>JBGTSL010000068.1:0-7915 GCA_041940325.1 Brevundimonas sp. | reverse complement strand
CTGACCAGCTTCGGCAAGGGCTCGGTGCAGAGCGTCCTCCCCCTGCGCGGCGGCCAGGACGGCGCCCTGTCGATCACCACGGCGCGCTACTACACGCCGTCCGGCGCCTCGATCCAGAAGATCGGCATCGAGCCGGACCTCGAGGTGGCCCGGTCCGAGGCCGAGGCGCGCATCGTCTCGCGCTCCAACTTCATCTATTCCGAGGCCGCCTACGCCACCGCCCTGGACGCCTCCATCGGCGCCGAGCGCAAGGGGCCGCACACCCCGCACGAGGCGCCCGGCGAGGCCTACGACAAGGACAAGGACTACCAGCTGGAGCGCGCCTTCGACGTCCTCCGCGCCGGCGGAAACCTGACCCAGCTCGCCGCCGCCCCGGAAGGCATCGTCGTCACCCCGCCGGGCACGGCCATGGCCGCGGTGGAGCCGGAGGCGGGGGAGACGCCGTAAGACGAGGATTGCTCGCGGCTCGCTGAAGGAACTTGAAACCCATCTGATCCTCGCCGAGAGGGTCGGTCTGCTTGCTTCCGGCGCCACCTCGCCCCTGCTCGATCACACGGATGAGGTCGGGCGCATGCTCCACGGTTTGATCAGCCGCGTGGAGGCTCAGCCCTCCCGCTGACCTGCTGCCTGCTGCCTGCTGCCTGACCCCTCCTCATGCCTAACACCCCGTTAGGCTTTCTTAACCGACGCGCGGCCAATGTGGGCCTTGAAGGAATCCGTCCCGCGGATCCCCGTTCGAGCGCCCAGTTCCTTGCCCATGTTCGCCAAGCGCCAGTCCGTCCTCGCCGCCACCGCGGGCGCCCCCCCCCCCCCCCCCACCCTGGCCGAAATCCTCGCCCCCGCGCTCCGCGTGCTGAAAAAGCCGCCGGTGGCCGTCGCCGCCGCCGGGGTGCTGCTCGTCGGAGCCGCCGCCCTGTTCATCGCCGTGCTGGGCGATCCCCGCGCCGGCGCCCCCTCGGCCCGCGTCGCCCTCAACCGGCCCGCCCCGGCAGAGACGCCCGTTCCGACCGGACTGGAGGCCTTCTCGCTGGACGGTTCCGGCCTGTACCAGGACCTCACCGCCGACGGCGCCGATCCGGCCCTGATGGGCGAGGCGGTCATCACCCTGCCCGACGGCGCCACCGTCTCGGGAACCGGGGCCGCGGTCACGGCGCCGCGCATCGCCGCCCAGCCCCTGCCCGCCGCCCCCATCGCCGGGCTCAGCCAGCCGGGGCCCGACGGCCCCCTGCCGCGCATCGCGCCGGACGGCCGCGTCCCGGCCCAGGCCTACGCCCGCCCCTTCGTCTCCAACGGCGCGCCCCGCGTCGCCCTGATCGTCGGCGGCCTCGGCCTCAACGCCGCCACCACCCGGGCCGCCATCGAACGCCTGCCGCCGGAGGTCACCCTCAGCTTCGTGCCGTACGCCGAAGGGCTGCAGGGCTGGATCGACCTGGCCCGCGCCCAGGGCCACGAGGTCATGCTGGAAATGCCGATGGAGCCGACCGGCTACCCCAACAACGACCCCGGCCCCTACACCCTGCTGGCCAACGCCGAGCCGGCGGACATCGAGGCGAAGATGAACTGGCTGCTCGGCCGGGCTGTCGGCTATTTCGGCGTCACCAACTATCTCGGCGACCGCTTCGCCACGTCCGAGGCCGGCATGACCGCCTTCATGGGCGTGCTGCGCCAGCGCGGCGTGGCCTTCCTCGACGACGGCTCGATGAGCCGCCGGCCCGGCGCCTGGGCCCGCGCCAGCGCCAACCGCATCATCGACGAGCAGCAGTCGCCCGCCGCCATCATGGGCCAGCTCAACGCCCTGGAGGCCCTCGCCAAATCGCGCGGGTCGGCGCTGGGCACGGGCTTCAGCTATCCCGTCACCGTCGAGGCCGCCGCCCGCTGGACCGCCGGCCTCAAGGACCGCGGCCTGCAGCTGGCCCCGGCCAGCGCACTGGCGAACCGGCCGGGAAGATAGGGTCTGGGGGCTGGGGGCTGGGGGCCAGGAAGATCCAGGTTGATCGACCAGACCCTCTTCCTTCACTAGCCCCTGGCCCCTAGACCCTAGCCCCTATGGAAGACCTCTCCCGCTACCGCCCCAACGTCGGCGTCGTGCTGTTCCACCCGGACGGCCGCGTCTGGTACGGGCGGCGCGCCAACACCCCGGGGCCGCACAATTGGCAGTTCCCACAGGGCGGGGTCGACGACGGCGAGGACTACGAGGCCGCCGCCCGCCGCGAACTGTTCGAGGAGACCGGCGTCACCTCGGCGGACCTGCTGGCGAAGACCGAGGAATGGATCGCCTACGCCTTCCCGGCCGACTACGGCGGGACCAAACAGGCGCGCGGCTGGGCGGGGCAGAAGCAGAAATGGTTCGCCTTCCGCTTCACCGGCGACGAGTCCGAGATCGACCTCGAGGCCCACGGCGAGATCGAGTTCGACGCCTGGCGCTGGGGCCCCCTCGACGACGCCCCCGACCTCGTGGTCCCCTTCAAGCGCCCCGCCTACGAACAGGTCGTCGCCCTGTTCGCGCCGCTCATCACCTGACCCTCTCCCATTGGGAGAGGGCTTGAGCCTCCGGGAGCGAAGCGATCGGCAAGGCGAAAGGGTGTGGGTCGATCACCCGCATTCGGCGTAAGCCGTGTCGCCGCCCGAAGCGGCGGCTCACGCCGACTGAAACAGCCGACCCACATCCGACGGGGCTCCGCCCCGCCACCTTCTCCAAACGGGAGAAGGACTTACGCCGCGCAGCCTTCCGGTTTCAGCACCCGCTTCGTCGAGGCCGGATATTTCGCCATCAACCGCGCCGGCCGGATCGGCCGGGGGACGAAGCCGCCGCCGCAGTTCGGGCAGACGCCCTTCAGCACCCCGTCCACGCACCCGGCGCAGAAGGTGCATTCGAAGGTGCAGATGCGCGCCTCCGCGCTGTCGAACGGCAGATCCCGGTCGCAGCATTCGCAGTTCGGTCGGAGTTCGAGCATGGGCCCCCCCATTCCTCCCCCTCAAGGGGGAGGGGGACCATGCGCAGCATGGTGGAGGGGGCCGGCCGCGGCAAGATCAGGTCGCCGCGCCCTCCGGCGCCAGCCGGAGCAGCACCAGCCCCGCCACCACCAGCAGGGCCGCGGCCACCCGCATCGGGCTCAGATGCTCCTGCAGGAACACCACCCCGACCACGAAGGCCCCGACCGCCCCGATCCCGGTCCACACCACATAGGCGGTGCCCATCGGCATCGACTTCATGGCCAGCGAAAGCAGGCCGAAACTCACCGCCATGAAGCCCAGCGTCGCCACGCTCGGCCAGAAGCGGGTGAACCCCGCCGACTGCTTCATGAAATAGGCCCAGACGATTTCCAGCAGTCCGGCGATGATCAGATAGGTCCAGGCCATCGGTCGGCCCTCCTCTCAAAGGGCCGGGCCGTCCCGGACTTGGTCCCGCGCGCGGGAGCGAGGACGTGGCCTCGTCTTGCAGGCGCTATCTAGGCCCTGCGGCGCGGGGGTCAAGCGCCGCGGGCGCGCCAAAGAAAATCCGGCGGCCGCTGGCGACCGCCGGATCCGGTGTTCCAGATTTCGGACGGCTTACGCCGCCGCCACTTCCGAGGCCTGTTCGGCCAGGATGGTCAGGCCGGCCGGGGTGACGTCGGCGAAGCCGCCGTGCACCTCGAACTGCCGCCGCGACGAACCGTCGATGACCGTGACCACGCCTTCGCGCAGGGCGGTCATGAACGGCGCGTGGTCGGCCAGGACGCCGAAGTCGCCCTCGACGCCCGGGGCGTCGACCTGATCGACGAGGCCGGCGAAGACCTCGCGTTCCGGCGACACCAGCGAGAAGCTGAGCTTGCCGGCCATGCTTACGCCGCCTCGGCCAGCTTCTGGGCCTGACTCATATTGCGTTGAAGCTGCCAGACGTAGTTGGCCAACAGATGCTCGTTGAAGGTCTCCCCGCCGTCCTGGGCCTGATTCAGGTAAAGATGAAACATCGCCAACAGCGAGTCTGTTTGAATGTGAATCTCGTTGAGCTCATCGAAATAATCAAGCGCCTGGTTTGTCTCGCCCTCGACAGCCTTCTGCCGAGCGATGCCGCCCGCCTCAATAATCTGATTCGCGGTCCTCTGCAGCTCTGCCCCGAGATCCTCGTTGGTGGCCTCTGTCATGGCCTCACAGTCACCCGAGGCACTGGCTACAAGATTCCAAGCCTGGTCAATCATTGCACCCACGACAACATCCGGCGAGTCGTGCTCCAGCAGGTTGTTCAGGTTCTCACGGTTGCGCAGGAAATTGAGCGTAGCCTCAGCATCCAGCAGGCGTGAACGGCAATCAGTTAGGCGATTTGAGAATTTGTTCATGGTTTGCATCTCCGTCTATGGTTAGGAAATGCAGCGCGAGATTTTGCGGGTACTTTTGAGGGTACTCAGAGTATAGGCACTGATTGAACGATAATAAAATCAAATCTTTAAGCCAATCCTTAGACTCCTGCCGGGGGTACCATCCCAGCATTAAAATCAAATAGTTAGACCAAGAAAATCAACTGACCCACCAACCTACCCCTCAACCCTAAAACGATCAATTTTTAGCCAAAACCTTTCACCCCCAGCCACACAATTTTTATGACTTGGCGACCGCCGTTTTTCAATAGGGGCGATATCTCTCTGTTTTGCCTGACATTCAAGCACACGGTCCGGCCAAAATCTATTTGCTTGCTAGAACGACGAAATGGGGTAACGTCGAAATAGGTCTCGAATGGCGTGACCAATTCAATTAGCAAGCAGAGGATATTCCAAAATGATGAAACACTTGATTGACCAGATTACCGACCTGCTCAAACAAGCCAACGCTCTGGCGGAAACTCTCGACAACTTCGAGCTGAGTAAAGCCGAAGTGCGGGTGTCGTGCACGGACGGCACCAGCCTGGTGATCGGCGACAGTCTCCAGAACTACAGCGATGGCACCACCGGTGACAGCTCTCTGTCACAGCTGACTCCAGCGACCGCCAGCGCGGCGGACCAGCTGGGCACCATCAAAAAGAACGTCTGGTTCTGAGCGGAGGGATTCAACATGGACTTCATGAAAAAGACCCAGAACCTGGCCGCGACGCTCACCAAAGAATTCAATTGCGAGGAGATCAACCTCACCGTCCAGATGCGACGGGCAGAGGACTGGATTACGCTCGATCTCTTCCAGAATTCTGAGGAGCCGAATAAGTTCTATGCGACCGTTGACTACTCTTCCAGCCAGCACGCTCAACTTGATGCGAGGAAAACCATACACTGAGGCGTCGCAAAAAGCCCACCCTCCGAGTCCAATTTCGCGAGGGTGGGCTTCGGCCAGCTAGACTCATAAATAGACACCCGCACGATTTTTGCCTCCAGCAACGATACTTAAATCCGCCAGCGTTTACTCGCGGATGCATCGCGCGCTTTCAAATCTCGCCTCGTCGCTTGTAGGGCCGCTAATATGCCCTTGATCTATCCACGTTTTCTCCTGAAACTTTGGTAGACTTTAGGAGCTAGTCTGAAACGCTCAATGCCAACAGTATTCTGCCTGCTGGGGCACCAATAATAAGGCAAGGGAGGCGCCAAGCCTGATGGACGTTTTTGAATTTCGGGACAAGCTGGTCGGTGACTACCGAGACTTTACCCGCTCCTTTATTCAACCCAAGGCTGAAGACATCAGCAGCTTCCTGGACAGTGAATATGATGGAGGCCGCTACTGGCCCTCTCCACTGATTCAGATCAACCCGTCCTACGTCACCACTGGCACCGTCGATTCCCTGGCCTCTGAAGGCATTCTTACGCCCGTTACCGCCAGCATCTTCCGGTTCGGCAAGAGCGCCACTTCCACTGGAGTGCCTGCAACGCTCTACAAGCACCAGCGAGAGGCTATTGATTGTTGTGAGCGCAGTGAGCCCTACGTACTGACTACAGGCACCGGCTCTGGCAAGTCACTCTCCTACTTCATTCCCATGGTTGATGCCATCATCCGGGATAAGCAGCAAGACCCCACCGCTCGAATTCGAGCTATCGTCATTTACCCGATGAACGCTCTGGCGAACAGCCAGAAGGAAGAACTGGAAAAATTTCTATCTGACTACGCCGACGACACCCGGCCTATTAGTTACGCCCGCTACACCGGTCAGGAAGATCAGGAAGAGCGGGAAAGAATCATGCAGAACCCTCCCGACATTATCCTGACCAACTACATGATGTTGGAACTGCTGATGACACGGCAGAACGAACGGGACAAGGCAGTTATCAGGCACTCCAATGGGCTTCAGTTCCTGGTACTGGACGAACTGCACACCTACAGGGGCCGCCAGGGTGCCGATGTTGCCATGCTTGTCCGCCGTGTTCGGGAACGGATGAATCTAAACCTTGTCTGCATCGGTACCTCTGCGACCATGGCTACCGATGGCACCCGGGAAGAGCGGCAGGCCAAGGTAGCAGAGGTTGCCTCCAAGATGTTTGACCAGAAAGTGCCTGCGGCGAACATAATTGGCGAAACCTTGCAGCGCCAAATCCCCGGTGACATGCCGGATAAAGGCGAACTTGCAGCGGCACTGCAACAGCCACTCCCGGCGCAGATCGATTTCGACACTCTACGAAAGCACCCTGTCGCCGCCTGGGTGGAACTCACTCTCGGCATTGTTAAAGAAGAAGGGATGTGGGTCCGAGCAAAACCCAAGACACTCGAAGAAGCGGCGGACCTGCTGAGTCAGGCCTCTGGCCTTGCCCCCGAACACTGCCAGCGTTACCACGCACAGTTCCTGTTACTGGCCTACCGCACCAGAGACATAAACGATAAACCATTGTTTGCGTTCCGCCTGCACCAGTTTATCTCGGGTGCAGGCGACCTCTACGCCACACTCGAAGAGCCGGGTAAACGCACCCTCGATCTACACGGCCAACAATACGTTCCTGGTGATCGCTCTCGACGCTTTTACACCGTGCATTTCTGCCGTAGTTGCGGCCAGGATTACTACCCTGTCTGGCATAAACAAAATGATGAAACCGGCGAACTCGGATTCCAGCCCAGAGACATCAAGGAAACGTCTGCGGAAGAGGAAGAGACGGGCTATGGCTTTGTCATGCTCGGTCACTGGAATGAAGAGGACTACCCGGAAACCTGGCTGGACTTCAAAAAAGACCCACCCAAAATAAAGTCTTACTATTCAAAGTTCCGGCCCCAGGAGATTCACGTCCTGCCCAGTGGCACCCAGCACTTACAAGGCGCGCGCGGCTATTATCTACCCGGCGGCTTCCGGTTCTGCCTGAACTGTGGCCAGGCGCACAGCTCCGGACGCGACTGGACCCGACTCGGCTCTTTATCAGCGGAAGGTCGGAGTTCGGCCACCACAACCCTCACACTGTCGTCACTGAGATACCTTCTGGGTGCTGATAATGAGCTGGCGGATGAAGCCAGTCTGCTCGGCAAAGGGGATGAACTGCATGGGCGGCACCAGGCCGCGCTCGGGATGCTGCCAGCGCACCAGGGCCTCGGCGCTGTGCACCAGACCGGTCTTGAAGTCCACCTTGGGCTGCAGGAAGAGGCGCAGCTCCTCGCGCTCGATGGCGCGGCGCAGCTCGCTGAGCAGGGACAGGGCCTCCTGGCTGCCGGCGTCCAGCGCGCTCTCGTAGACCATGCTGCCGCTCTGGCGGCGCTTGGCGGCATACATGGCCAGCTCGGCGCGCGCCAGCAGGCTGCGGGTCTCGCGGCCCTGGGACGGCGCCAGGGCGATGCCGATGCCGGTGCCCAGGTCCACGGTCTGGTCCTCGATGCGCAGCGGGGTCACGAAGTCCTGGTGGATGCGCGCGGCCTGGGCCAGGGCGGCGCCCTCGTCGGCGCCGTCCAGCAGCAGGGCGAACTCGTCCCCGCCCAGGCGCGCCAGCAGCACGTCCTCGCCGCTCTGCAAGGCCTGCAGGCGTGCGGCCACGCTGCACAGCAGGCG
>JBGTSL010000067.1:0-7953 GCA_041940325.1 Brevundimonas sp. | reverse complement strand
CGCCATCCGCTTCAAGCCGATCCTGCTGACGGCCCTGGCCGCGATGATCGGGGCGGCGGTGATCCTGTTCGACCCGATCTTCCAGGGGTTGGCGATCTCCCTGCTGTTCGGTCTGGTCTCCTCGACAATTCTGACGGTGCTGGTGATCCCGGCCATCTATATCGCGTTGAAGGACGATGGCCGGCCGCTGGCCGCGGCCGCATCCGGGGAAGAGAGACCATGACCGACACCATCCCCAAACCCGGCCCGGCCGCCCTCGCCGAACTGGAGGCCAGCGCCGCCCCGGCCGCCCGCCTGATGGGGCTGTTCGCCAACGAGCAACGGCTGATGCTGATGTGCCGCCTGAGCGGCGGCGAATGCGCCGTGGGCGAGCTGGCCGCCTTCGTCGGCCTGTCGCAGTCGGCCTGTTCGCAGCATCTCGCCCGCCTGCGCGACGCCGGGGTCATCGCTCCGCGCCGCGAGGCCCAGACCATCTACTACGGCATCGCCGACCCGGCCGCGGCTCGGGTCATCGCCCTGTTGTGCGACATCTATCGCGACAAACCGGAGCCATCGAACCCATGACCTATTTCCACGCCCGCACCATCCAGGACGACTTCGACGCCGTCATCGAACGCACCCGCGCCGCGCTGCAGAAGCACGGCTTCGGCGTGCTCACCGAGATCGATGTCCAGGCGACCCTCAAGGCCAAGATCGATGTGGACTTCCGCCCCTACCGCATTCTCGGCGCCTGCAACCCGGTCATGGCTCACGAGGCCCTGAAAATGGAGCCGCACGTCGGCGTGATGCTTCCCTGCAATGTCGTGGTCCAGCAAGGGGAGGGCGGCGTCGAGGTCTTCGCGGTCGATCCGGCCGCCTCCATGCAGTCCATTGATAACCCCGACCTGCTTGGCCACGCGCGGAAGGTCGGCGAGCACCTCAGGGCCGCCGTCGACGAAATCTGAGATCAGCCGTCGTCCACCGGCTGGTGGGTGAAGCCCTTGATCCCGCTCAGCGGCCGCTGGTCGCGCTGGATCTCCACTTCGCTCTCCGCATAGGCGATCAGCAGCCGGGCCAGATCGACCAGAGCGCTTTGGTGGATCCGCTCATAGCCATGGCTGGCGTCGATGCCGAAGGTCAGCAACGCCGTCCGGATGTCCGCCCCTGCCTCCAGGGCCGACGCTGAATCCGACCGGTAGTAGCGGAACACGTCCTTCTGATGCGGAATGCCGTGCTCGACCGCCAGCTGCGCCAGCTTCCGCGACAGGTGCCAGTCGAACGGGCCGGTCTGGTCAGCCATGGCGATGGTCACCCCGAACTCCGACGAATTCTGGCCCGGCGCGGTGGTGCCGTTGTCGATTGTCACCATCGAAGCGACGTCGGGAACCAGCACGGACGAGGCCCCGTGCCCTACCTCTTCGGCGATGGTGAACAGCCACCAGGTGTCGACCGTCGGCGTCCGTTCCTCGCGGATCATGCATTCCAGCGCCGCCAGCATGGTGGCGACCCCGGCCTTGTCGTCTAGGTGGCGTGAGACGATAAAGCCGGAATCCATGAACTCCGGCTGCGGATCGATGGCGACGATGTCGCCGATCTCGACGCCGAGCATGCGGGTGTCCCTCGCATTGTGGGTCACGGCGTCGATGCGCAGCTCGACCTGCCGCCAGCTGACCGGCTGGGTGTCGATCTCCTCGTTGAAGGTGTGCCCCGACGCCTTCAGCGGCAGGATGGTGCCACGGTACGTCCCGCCTTCCGAAAAGACCGTCGACCGCGCCCCCTCGGCGAAGCGCGACGACCAGTGTCCGATGGGGACGAGCTCCAGCCGGCCGTTATCCTTCACCGACTTCACCTGCGCGCCCAGGGTGTCGACGTGGGCCACCATGGCGCGGGCGGGTTTGGGGTCCCGGCCGGGCAGGCGCGCCCGGATCGCCCCCCGCCGCGTCAGTTCATAGGTCAGCCCCAGCCGTTCCAGCTCCCGGCAAAGCAGCCAGACCGCTTCGTCGGTGTAGCCGGTCGGGCTGGGCGTGTTCAGCAGTTCGCCGAGGCGCGCCTTCAGATAGTCGAGGTCGATCGCGGGACGGGACAAGGTCGCTCCTTCTGACTTCAGGTTCCGGACGCGCCCGGGGCGTCCGGACGAGCCGCGATCCGCGCCGCCGCCGGCGCCGACAGCGGGAACAGCAGATCGATGAAACGCTCGGCCGTAGGCTGCGGTTCGTGGTTGGCCAGTCCGGGGCGTTCGTTGGCCTCGATGAAGGCGTAGTCCGGCTCGCGCGGCGACTTCACCATCAGGTCGATGCCTGTCACCGGGATGTCGATGGCGCGTGCCGCGGCGACCGCGGCGCGGATCAGTTCTGGGTGCACCTCCTCGGTCACATCGTGGATGGTGCCGCCGAGATGCAGATTGGCGGCCTTGCGCACCAGCACCTCCTCGCCCTCCGGCGCGACGTCGTCCAGCCCGTAGCCGGCCTCGGCAAGGGTCCGCTCGGTCTCGCTGTCGACAGGTATCTTCGACTCGCCGCCCGTCGCCGCCTCGCGCCGCCGGCTCTGGTGCTCGATCAACGATCGCAGGGTTGAGCGACCGTCGCCGAAGACGCGGGGAGGGCGTCTCAGCGCGCAGGCCACCACCTTGTAGTCGATGACCACCAGCCGCAGATCCTCGCCCTGCACCTGCTCCTCGACCAGCACCTCGGAACAGGTCTTCCGGGCCTCGGCCAGCGCCGCCTCGACCGCCTTCATGTCGCTCAGCCCGACGGCGACGCCGCGGCCCTGTTCGCCTCGCGCCGGCTTGACGACCAGGGTTCCGTGTCGCTTCAGCCCCGCCTTGATCGCGACCGGGTCGTCCGCGTCGATCCGCTCGGGCACGCGCACGCCGGCGGCCTCGACGATACGCCGGGTCATCCGCTTGTCGTCGCAGATGCTCAGCGCGACAGCGCTGGTCAGCTCGGACAGGCTCTCGCGACAGCGCACCGAACGCCCCCCCCAGCTCAAGCGGAACAGGCCGCCCTCGGCGTCTATGATCTCGGTGTGCAGCCCCCGCCGCCGGGCTTCGTCGACGATGATGCGGGCATAGGGGTTGAGGTCCAGGTCGTCGGTCGGCCCGACGAACAGCACCTCGTTGATCGGATTCTTCCGTTTCACCCCGAAGAAATGCACCCGCCGGAAGCCCAGCTTCTCGTACAGGGCGATGGCTTGCCGGTTGTCGTGCATCACCGACAGATCCATGTAGGCCAGCCCCTGGGTGGCGAAATGTTCGGCCAGCCGACGTACCAGCGCCTCGCCTATGCCCGGCTGGGTGGCCTGGGGATCGACCGCCAGGCACCACAGCGACGAGCCGCACTCCGGGTCATCGAAGGCCCGGGCGTGATTGACGCCGGTCACGGTGCCGATCACCGCCCCGGTGGCGCTGTCCTCGGCGACCAGATAGGTCAGCGTGCGGTCGTCGCGGTGTGACCACAGGAAGTCCGCGGGCGCCTGGACCATCCGGCGCTTGGCGTAGATCTCGTTGACCGCGTCGGCGTCCGCCTCCGAGGTCAGGCGGCGCACGGTGAAGCCGCGCGGCTGCCGCCGGCTGGCGCGATAGGTCGAGAAGTCCAGCCGGTAGGTGTGGGATGGATCGAGGAACACCTCCTGAGGCGCCGAGGCAAGGAGCACGTGCGGATTGCGCACATAGAAGGCGATGTCGCGCCGGTCCGGGCCCTCGGCCCGCAAGGCCTCGACCAGGGGCTCGGCCGTCCTGAACGTCTGGGCGAACAGCAGCCGACCCCAGCCGCAGTCAAGCACGGCGTTGGGCCGGGGCGCGCCGTCTCCCGCCTGCACCGGCGGCTTGAGCCCCTCGTGTCGCAACCGCTTCAGCCGGTGCGCCTTGGCGCGGACGGGGCGGACGTCAGAGGCCATGCTGCTGCATCCACATCTCGAGGACGGCGACCTGCCACAGCTCCGAGCCCCGCAGGGGCGTGATGCGCCCCGTCGGATCCGCGAAGAGCGCCTCCAGATAGTCCGACCTGAACAGGCCGCGCTCCCGCGCCGCCCGATTGGTCAGCGCCTCGCGCACCATCTCCAGGTACGGCCCCTGGATGTATTTCAGGGCCGGGACGGGGAAATAGCCCTTCTTGCGGTCAATGACCTCGTGCGGAACGACCAGCCGCGCCGCCTCCTTCAGCACCCCCTTGCCGCCCTGGGCCAGCTTGTGTTCCGGCGGTATCCGGCCCGCCAGCTCGACCAGTTCGTGGTCGAGGAAGGGCACCCGCGCCTCCAAACCCCAGGCCATGGTCATGTTGTCGACCCGCTTCACCGGGTCATCGACGAGCATCACCTGACTGTCCAGCCGCAGCGCCTTGTCGACCCCCGTCTCCGCTCCTGGCTGCGCGAAATGGGCCTCGACCAGCGCCCGGCTGACGTCAGTGTCGGCCATGTACGCTCCGTTCAGCTGTGTCTTGAGCGTCTCATGGCTGCGGTCGAAGAAGGCCTTCGCATAGGTGTCGACCGGATCGGCCGCGTCGACCATCGGCGGGTACCAGTGATAGCCGGCGAACACCTCGTCGGCGCCCTGGCCCGACTGCACCACCTTGATGTGTTTCGAGACCTCCTCGCTCAGCAGGTAGAAGCCGACGTTGTCGTAACTGACCATCGGCTCCGACATCGCCGCGATGGCGCCGGGCAGGGCCTCCATCAGTCGCTGGTGCGGCACGAAGATCTGGTGATGCTTCGTCCCGTAGTGATTGGCGATCAGGTCGGAATAGACGAACTCGTCGCCCTGCTCGCCGTTGGCTTCCTCGAAGCCGACGGAGAAGGTCATCAGGTCCTTCTGGCCCAGTTCGGCCAGCAGGCCGACGACGAGGCTGGAGTCGACACCGCCGGACAGCAACACCCCGACCGGCACGTCGGCGACCATCCGGCGCTTCACTGCGATCCTCAGCGACTCCAGCACCCGGTCGCGCCAGTCCTCGGCGGTCGGCGCCGCGTCCTCGGCGTGCCGCGTCATGTCGGGCCGCCAGTAGACGCGCTCGCGCGAGGTCCCGTCCGCCTCGATCACCCGGATCGTCGCTGGCGGAAATTTCTTCACGCCTTTCAGGATCGTATGCGGCGGCGGCACTACCGCGTGGAAGGTCATATAGTGGTGCAGGCCGACCGGATCGATCGCCGTGTCGACCTCGCCGGCGGCCAGCAGGGCCGGCAGGCTTGAGGCGAAGCGCAGCCGCTTGCCCTTCTCGGCCAGGTACAGCGGCTTGATGCCGAAGCGGTCGCGGGCGATCACGACCCGTCCGGAGTCCCGCTCGTGCAGGACGAAGGCGAACATGCCCTTGAACCGCTCGACGCAGGCCTCGCCCCACGCCTTCCACGCCTTGATGATGACCTCGGTGTCGCCGTGCGAGAAGAACCGGTGGCCGAGCCCTTCAAGCTCCGCGCGCAGCTCCGGATAGTTGTAGATGCAGCCGTTGAAGGCCAGCGTCACCCCGAGGTCGGAATCGACCATCGGCTGCTGGGCCTTTTCCGACAGGTCGATGATCTTCAGCCGCCGGTGGCCCATCCCCACCGCGCCGCGCATCACGAGGCCCGATCCGTCCGGTCCCCTCGGCGAGAGCGCATCCGTCATCCGCTGGACCGCGCCGGCGTCGGCCGGCCGTCCGTCGAAATTGATCTCGCCGCTCAGACCGCACATGGGCCCTCCTTGAAATATGGAAGCAGCGTGTAGATATGGTTTGTACACTAAAGAGTTCAAGCCGATGACCGCGCTTTCCGAACCGGCGACGACCGATCCGACCGCTTCCCTGGTCCGCTCCGTGCGCCGCATCGCCCAGGCGATCGACGTCCGCTCGCGCGAGATTTCGCGGCTGACCGGCCTGACCCTGCCTCAACTCCTGGTGCTTCAATCGATCCGGGCCCTGGGCGAGGTCAGCACCAGCGCCGTGTCGCGGGACGTGTCTATGTCGCCCCCGACCGTCGTCGCCGTGCTCGACCGGCTCGAGGCCAAGGGGTTGATCGTCCGCTACCGTTCGGCCGCCGACCGCCGGGTGGTGCATGCGCGGCTGACCGAGGCGGGAGTCGCCGCCCTGACCGGCGCGCCCGGCCTGATGGGGGCGGACGCCCTCGCACGCTGGTCGGCCCTGCCGCCGGAGCGGCAAGAGACCATGGCCGAGGCCATGGCTAGGTTCGCCGAGCTGATGGCCGGAGCGCCCCGTCCCGCCTGACCGGCCGCCGGCGCGCACCCCGGAGCCGTTGCTTTAGGAAGGCCCACAGGCCCGCACTTGCCATATCGGCGACCTCTGTTCTGAAACCGGACGCCCCCCCGGGGATTGTGGTGAGGAGTTCCCACCAGGCCCGCCGCCATGCCTCCGATCAGACCGCCTTTCGACCGCGTCGTTCCCGCCCTTCGCCGGGCGGGCTCCCGCATGCGGGCGGGACACGCCGTCGCCTTGTCGGTGGTCGCAGCCGCGGCGTTTGGCCTGGCCGGCCTGCGCGCCGTCGATCTGCCCGGCCCCCGGCCGATCAACGACAGCGACCGGCTTCGCATCGAGGTGGTGCATCCCGTCGAGCCGGACATCGCCCCGGGCGCTGTGATGGAGGTCGGCGACCTGGAGGACGGCTTTCAGGGCCTCCCGCCGCCGCTGCCGCCGCTGACCGACGTCGCTTGGTCGTACGATGACGGCTGGGACGAGTTTGATGGGGGCTATTCGTCCCCCCGGTACGAGCCGCGGCGCGTCGCCGAGGTTCGGACGTATGGGTCCCGGCCTGACCCGGAACGGTCCTCGCCGGTGCGCGCAGTCCAGCGCTGGTTCGGCTTCGACGCGCCGCGTCGGGACTTCCGGGCCGAGCGCGAAGCCCGCCGGGCGCGGCTGGACGCCATGGAGCGCGCCGCCCGGGAACGGCAGGACCGCGAACGTTACGCCGCCGAACGCTTCCGCCGCGAGCGGGCCGAGGAGGCGCGCTACGCCCTTGAACGGCGCCGCGCGGAAGCCCGCCCTGCGTCGGCGGAGCGGGCCGAACTGTCCCGCGACGACCGGGCGCTCCCCTACGCTCCGCCCGAGGCCGCTTTCGACCATGTCGAACCGCCGCCGCCGGGCCCGCGGTCCTACGCCGACTACGGCCGCTGACCCCCGCCGCGGCGGTAACTTGACCCGAGGTGATCTTGGCACGCGGCCCCGCCGGGTCTAGGTCGAAGGCTCAACCTCGTCAGGAGACGCACCATGGCCGATCTGGCCCAAGTCACCGAACACATCCGCGGCGCCGTGGGCGACAATTCCGGTCTGGGCAAGACCGTGAAGCTCGACCTCGGCGACGCCGGCAAGATCTACATCGACGGCGCCTCGGTCCCGAACACCGTGACCAATGAGGACAAGCCGGCCGACGCCACTGTCTCGATGTCGTGGGACGACTTCATGGCCCTGTCGAACGGCCAGCTCGATCCGATGATGGCCTTCATGCAGGGCAAGCTGAAGATCGCAGGCGACATGATGATCGCCCAGAAGCTGGCCCCGCTGCTGAAGCGCTGAGCTTGACCTGAAGCAACGATCTCGACGGCGCGGCGTCCCACGGATGCCGCGCCGTTCGTCTTTCCGGGAAGGATTTCACCATGGACTTCCGCCACAGCGACCGAGCCCTTCACTGGCAGGAGCGCCTTCGGCGCTTCATGGAGGACAAGGTCCTGCCGCGCTCGGCGGAATACTGGGCCCAGGTCCGCGAGGACCACACGCGGCAGCCGCCGGCCATGGAGGAGATGAAGGCCGAGGCCCGCGAGGCCGGTCTGTGGAACATGTTCCTGCCCGGTGAGCACGGCGCCGGCCTGACCAATCTGGAATACGCTCCGCTGGCCGAGCTGATGGGCCGCCACCTGTGGTCGGCCGAGGTGTTCAACTGCAACGCCCCCGACACCGGCAATATGGAAGTCCTCCATATGTACGGGAACGCGGAACAGCAGGAGAAATGGCTCAAGCCGCTGATGGCCGGCGAGATCCGCTCGGCCTTCCTGATGACCGA
>JBGTSL010000066.1:0-7994 GCA_041940325.1 Brevundimonas sp. | reverse complement strand
TTCTCGTAGCCGGAGAGTTCGACAAGGGCCAGCGCCTTCGCCACGCGGGCCGAGGCCTCGTCGGGAGGGTCCTTCGTGAATCGCAGGCCGAACGCCACGTTGGCGGCGACGTCGAGATGCGGGAAGAGGGCATAGCTCTGGAAGACCGTGTTGACGGGCCGTCTCTCGGGTGCCAGGTCGGTGACGTTGATGCCGTCGATCCCGATCGACCCCCGGTCGGGCCGTTCAAAGCCGCCAACCATGCGCAGCGTGGTCGTCTTGCCGCAACCCGAGGGCCCGAGCAGCGAGAAGAACTCCCCGGCACCGATCTCGAGGTCGATTCCCTTCAGCACCTCGGTCGATCCGAAGCGCTTGCTCACCCCGGTCAGCCGCACGTCCGCCATCTTGCCTGCCTGTCGTTTCTGGCCCGGCGTCACCGTAAACGGTTACAGATCAGGATCAATGCCGCCGTCCGGGGGGTGACACGGCGGCGGGCGTTGCTAGGGTTGGGGGTGCCCGTTCCTCCCGTTCCTCCCATTCTCTCTTCCCTCCGCGCCGCAACCTCGGACCTTCATCATGCGATCGAGGTCGACGCCCGGGTGGAGAGTCGCCTGCGCGATCCCGCCACCCGCACTGACATGGTCGCCCGTCTGCATCGCCTGCACCAGGCGGTCGAGGCGATCGTCGCGCCCTGGCGGGAGGCGCTTGAGGCCGCCGGCCATCGCCCGCAGCGGCGGTCGGACCTGATCCGGGAGGGCCTCCGCGACCTCGGCCACCCGCCCGGCGCCGCGGCTGAGCCGGCCCCGGCGTCAACCTTTGGCGAGGCGCTCGGCTGGACCTACGTCGCCGAAGGCTCCCTGCTCGGCGGCCGGGTCATGCGTCGGTCCATGGTCGCCGACGGCATCGGTCTGCAGGGGCTCGATTTCCTCGATCCCCACGGCGACGAAACCGGACCGCGCTGGCGGGCGTTCCTGCTCGCGATGGAGTCCGCGTGCGCCTCGGGGCAGGCGACCGGGTCGGATGTCATCAAGGGCGGGCGGGACGCTTTCAACCTGGCCGCCGTCCTGCTGGCCGATCCCGCCCCCGCCGAGTTCGCCTGATGACCGAGACCCTTGCCGCGGCCCGGCCGCTCGACCTGACGGATTGCGACCGTGAAGCGATCCATGTGCCCGAGGCGATCCAGCCGCACGGCCTACTCTTCGTTCTGGAGCCGGGGACCGGGTCCATCAGCCGGGAGGCCGGCCGGCTGGGCGAGGTGACCGGTCGCGACAGCTGGCTTGGCTGCCGGATCGACGACCTGCTGGGGGAGGCGACCGCCGACCGGCTTCGGGCCGTCGACGGGACGGCGGGCGAGGGTTTCTCGGGCCGCTGGGGTGGCGTCAATGGCCTCGAGTACGACGTCATCGTGCGCGGCGGCGCGTCCGGCCCCATTGTCGAGATCGAACAGAGCTCCCGGGACGGCCAGCCGGGCGTCGAGCTCATCAGCCGTCTCGACGCCGCCGGCGCCGCTCTGGAGAGGGCCGGCACGGTGAGGGCCGTGTGCGAGCGCGCGGCGGAGGCGTTCCGCGCCCTGACCGGATTCGACCGGATCATGATCTACCGCTTCCTCGAGGACGCGGCCGGGCAGGTCGTCGCCGAGTCCCGGTCGCCCGAGGTCGAGTCCTTCCAGAACCATCACTTCCCGGCCACCGACATCCCGCGTCAGGCTCGGGCGCTATACCTGCGCAATCCGGTTCGGGTGATTCCCGACGCCAACTACGAGCCGCTGCCGCTCAACCCGTCCGCCGCCGGCGAGCCACTCGACATGAGCGATTGCGGCCTGCGCAGCGTCTCGCCGGTGCATCTCCAGTATCTGCGCAACATGGGCGTCGGGGCCTCGGCCTCGGTGTCGATCATCGTCGACGGCGAACTGTGGGGGCTGGTCGCCTGCCACAACGCCCGGCCCCGGTTGCTGCCGTTCGAACTGCGCACGGCGGCGACCACGCTCGCCCGCTCCCTGGCGCGCCAGATCAAGGCCAAGGGCGACGCGGAGCTGTACCGCGAGCGAATCCGCCTGCGCCAGCTCGAGGACGATCTCGTCGGTCGCCTGCCCGCGGATCGGCCGCTGGAGCTGTCCCTGGCCGACCGTGGCCGGGACCTCGCCGACCTCGTTGACGCCGACGGCCTGGCCGTTGTCGCGGGCGACCGGGTCTTCCGGTTCGGCGTGGCCCCGCCCGAGGCGGCCGTGCGGCGCGCCGCCGAATGGGTGGCGGAGCAACCTGGCCTGAAACCGCTCGCCAGCCACGCCCTGTCCACCCTGCACCCCGAAGCCGGGCCGTGGCGCGCGGAGGCCAGCGGTTTGCTCGGCGTCCATCTTCAGGGCGAGGAGCCGTTGACCCTGCTGTGGTTCCGCGCCGAGATCGTCGAAACGGTCCGCTGGGCCGGCAACCCGTCGACGGCGGTCAAGACGGGGCGCGCCGGCGCGCTCACCCCCCGGGCCTCGTTCGAGGCCTGGTCGGAAACGGTCCGCGGCCGCTCGCGTCGGTGGAGTCCGTCCCAGATCGAATCGGCGCTGCGGCTGCGCGACGCCCTGCTGGATTTCGCGGCCGTCACCCGCCTGCGCAGCCTGAACCGTACGCTGCGCGCCTCGCTCGACGAGCGCGACCTGAGGCTCGAGCAGCAGGAATTCCTGATCCGCGAGGTCAACCACCGCGTCCAGAACAGCCTGACGCTGGTCTCGTCCTTCCTCGGCCTCCAGGCCCGCCAGACCGACCCCGCGGCCCGCGACCAGCTGCTGGAGGCGCGCCGCCGGGTCCGCGCCGTCTCGATGGTCCACAGCCGTCTGTATCGCGCCGAGGCCAGTTCCTCCGTCGACCTGGCGCGCTATTTCGCCGAACTGATCGACGACCTCGGCGGATCTATGGGCGCCGACTGGAGCGCCCGGCTGGAGCACGATCTCGCGCCCGTGCGCGTCGAGGCCGGCCGGGCCGTGACCCTCGGTCTGATCCTCACCGAATTGATCATCAACGCCCAGAAATACGCCTACGACGGCGAGCCGGGGCCGATCCTCATCTGTCTGGAGGAGGGCGCGGACCACCTGCGGCTCGTGGTCGAGGATTCAGGCAAGGGCGGCCACACGGCCGGGGGCGGCTTCGGCTCGATGATGATCGGCAGTCTGGTCGGTCAGCTGGGCGGCCAACTCGACTACCGCGACGCGAAGCCGGGCCTCCGCGCCGTCCTCAAGGCGCCGATCGGGCGGACCGAAACCTAGGAGCGGCCCGGCTTGCGTTTGGGCGCCGGCTTGCCCCGCGCGTCCTTCGGGGCCCACGGCCGGTCGCCGCCCTTGGGCTTGCCCTTCCACGGACGGTCGCCCGCCGCGGCCGGTTCGGCGTCGGAACGCGGCGTCCACGGGGTCTTGCCCCCGGCCGCGGGCTTCCTGACCCACGGCTTCTTGCCGGGAGGGGTCGGCGTGTCGGCGGTGCGCTTGACCCCGGGCTTCCTGCCCTCGGCCGTCGGCGCTGCGTCGTCGCCCTTCGCCCACGGCTTTTTCTCGCCCTGCGGCCGGTCCTCGCGCGCCTTCCAGGCGGGCTTGTCGCCGTCCTCGCGCTTGACCCAGGGCTTCTTGCCGGCCTCGGGCCGATCCTCGCGGGCCTTCCACGGCTTCTTCTCGGGACGGTCGCCGCCCGTGCCGGGCTTCCTGTCCCAGCGGCCGACCGGCTTCTCCGACGGCCCCGGCTTCACGGCGGGATCGATCTTGATGCCGTCCTCGAGGCCTTGGGCGATGGCCGCCTCGAATTTGGCCTTCATCGCCTCGGTGATCTCGAACTTGGTCTCGCGCTCGAAGATCTTGATCGCCCCGATGTCCCGCTTGGTCACGTGGCCGAGGCGGCAGATGGTCGGCATCAGCCATTTCGGATCGGCGTTCTTGTCGCGGCCGATATTGATGCGGAACCAGGCCATGTCGCCGCCGCGCGCGAAGTCCGTATAGGGCACATCCGGCTGGCCCTTGTCGTTCCGGCCCGTGGCCTGCTGACGCTTCATCCGCTCGTCGTCGTAGACGTCCTCGGGCGGCGGCAGCTTCTCGCGGTACAGGCGGATCAGGGCGGCCGCGACGTGCTCGGGCGAGGTCCGCTCCAGCAATTGCCTGCCCAGCACCAGCGACTCGTCGTCGGCCGGGGCCATCAGCACCGGATCGGTCAGCATCCGCTCCTGATCCTTGGCGCGGATTTCCTCAGCTGACGGAGGGCCCGACCACTCCGCCTTGATCGACGCCGATTGCAGCATCAGCTCGACCTTGCGCCGCCGGGTGTAGCTGACCATCAGGACGGAGACGCCCTTCCTGCCCGCCCGGCCGGTGCGGCCCGAACGGTGCAGCAGGGTGGCCTTGTTGACCGGGATCTCGGCGTGGATCACCAGGCCCAGGTCGGGCAGGTCCAGTCCGCGCGCCGCCACGTCGGTGGCCACGCACACCCGCGCATGGCCGTCCCTCAGCGCCTGCAGCGCCTCGGACCGCAGCGACTGGGTCAGCTCGCCCGACAGGCCGACGACCGAGAAGCCGCGCTCGCGCAGGCTCGCCGTCAGGTGCTTCACCCGCTCCCGGGTGTTGGCGAACACCAGCGCGCCGGGGCTCTCGAAATAGCGCAGCACATTGACCACGCCGTGCTCGATCTCGTTCGGCGCGATGCGGATGGCCTTGTATTCGATGTCGGCGTGCGAGCCGGCGCCCGCGACCGTGTCGATGCGCAGCGCGTCCTTCTGATAGGTCCTCGCCAGCTGCACGATGTCGCGCGCCAGCGTCGCCGAGAACAGCAGCGTCCGCCGCTCCGCCGGAGCCTGGTCGAGGATGAAGGTCAGGTCTTCCGAAAAGCCCATGTCCAGCATCTCGTCGGCCTCATCCAGCACCACGGCCTTCAACTGCGACAGGTCGAGGCCGGAGCGCTCCAGATGATCGCGCAGGCGGCCGGGCGTGCCGACCACGATGGCCGCGCCGCGCTCCAGCACCCGGCGCTCGGCGCGCGGATCCATGCCGCCGACGCAGGTCGCGATGCGCGCCCCGGTCTTGCCGTACAGCCACTCCAGCTCCTTCGACACCTGCAGCGCCAGTTCGCGCGTCGGGGCGATGATCAGGGCTTCCGGGGCGGCGTTGTCTCCGAACCGCTCGGCCTCGCCCAGCAGGGTGGACGCCAGCGCCAGGCCGAAGGCCACGGTCTTGCCCGAACCGGTCTGGGCGCTGACCAGCAGGTCGCGCCCGGGCTCGGTCTCCAGCACGGCGGCCTGCACGGGCGTGGGCTCGGCGTAGCCGCGTTCGGACAGGGCGCGGTCGAGCGCGGGATGACTGGCGGGAAAGGGCATGGGGCGGTCCGTAGGGCGCCGACGCGGCGCGCGCCAGCCCGGAGGCAGGCGAAAGGGCGGGGCGTATGCGCCGCAATCAAGGCGGAACCGCGGCCTCGCGACCGTCGCTCGGTCTACTTCAACTCGGGCCCGAGCAGATCCGTAAGCCGCGGCCCCAGCCGATCCGAAACCGGAGGGGTTTCGCCGTCGCCGGCGGCCCCGCCCCGCGCGGCGCGGGCCAGGGCGTCAGCGCTCGGATAGGCCCCGGATCTTTCCACCCCGGGGCTGCGGCAGACCAGATCCGCCACGTTCGGGGGAATTTCCAGATCGATCCAGTCCGGCGCGCCGCGCTCCTGAAACGTGCCGAGCGTCGCCGCCGAGCCGATCACGAAGTAATCCTGGCGGAATTTGTGGAACCGGCTGCGGCCGCAGTCGTACCGCTCGACCTCGACCGTGAAGTCGAACTCGACGCCGCTGAACTGCCGCCGCCTCGGGGACACATAGACCACCCGCACCTCCCGGAGACCGTCGACGGTGCGGATGCTGTGGACGTCGGCGCCGACGAAATAGGATTCCATGTCGCTCAGGGCGATCTCGCCCAGATACGTCCACGTCTGCGCCTGCGCGGTCGCCGGCGCGGAAAACGCAATGGCGGCAATCACGGCGCAGCGGATGGCGAATGACATGATCGGGACCCTCCATCCTCTCCGCCGGGTCCCGGCGGAGGGCGAAATGGTGGATGCGACAGGGATTGAACCTGTGACCCCCTCGGTGTGAACGAGGTGCTCTCCCGCTGAGCTACGCATCCATCAATCGGGCCCCGGACGGGGAGGGCGGGGACATAGCCCGCTCGCCCCCGGCTGGCAAGCCGTCTCCGGCGGGCGGTTTCGGCGCCGGCGTCTCCCGCCGGCCGCCGCGATGGGCTAGACCTCCCGGGTCGCCAACCGCCGGACCGATTCATGACCTCCCATCCCCGCGCCGCCATCATCCTCGCCGCCGGCCAGGGCACGCGGATGAAGTCGCCGCTGCCCAAGGTTCTGCACCCGGTCGGCGGCCGCGCCATGCTCGACCACGCCATAGACGCCGCCGAGGCGCTGGGCTGCGAGCGCATCGTGGTGGTGGTCGGAAACCATTCGCCCGAGGTCCGCGCCCATGTCGTCAAACGGCTGGGCGAGACCGCCATAGCGGTCCAGGACCCGCCCCTGGGCACCGGCCACGCCGTACTCGCCGCGCGCGACGCCCTGGCCGGCTTCGACGGCGAGGTGATCATCACCTACGGCGACGTGCCCCTGCTCAAGGCCCACGACATCGAGGCGGCCTTCGGAGGCGGAGCGGTCGTCACCGTCGTCGGCTTCGAGGCCCGCGACCCGACCGGCTACGGCCGGCTGCTGATCGACGCCGACGGCGGCCTCGAGGCCATCGTCGAGCACAAGGAGGCCTCGCCCGACCAGCTCAAGGTCACCGTCTGCAACTCCGGCGTCATGGCCGCCCCGGCCGCCCTGCTGTTCGACCTGCTGGCCGAGGTCCGCAACGACAACGCCAAGGGCGAATACTACCTCACCGACGTCGTCGAACTGGCCCGCGGCCGCGGCGCCCCGACCCGCACGGTGATGGCCGCCGAGGATGCCGTCATGGGCGTCAACGCCCAGTCCGAACTCGCCGTCGCCGAGGCCCTGTTCCAGAAGGTCCAGCGCGAGACCTTCATGACCGCCGGGGTCACCATGGCCGCCCCCGACACCGTCCACTTCTCATGGGACACCGAGGTCGGGGGCGGCGCCGTCATCGAGCCCTACGTCGTCTTCGGTCCGGGCGCGAAGATCGCCGGCGGCGCCCGCATCCGCAGCTTCAGCCACATCGAGGGCGCCACGGTCGCCGCCGGCGCCGAGGTCGGGCCCTACGCCCGGCTGCGCCCCGGCGCCGATTTGGGCGAGGGCGCCAAGATCGGCAATTTCGTCGAGGTCAAGAACGTCCGCATGGGCAAGGGCGCCAAGGCCAATCACCTGGCCTACCTCGGCGACGGCGAGGTGGGCGCGAAGGCCAACATCGGCGCGGGCACGATCTTCTGTAACTACGACGGCTTCTTCAAACACCGCACCTCGGTGGGCGAGGGCGCCTTCGTCGGCTCCAACAGCTCGCTGGTCGCTCCCGTGACCATCGGCGCCGGCGCCATGGTCGGCTCCGGCTCGGTCGTCACCAGGGACGTCGCGCCCGGCGATCTCGCCCTGGCCCGCGGCCAGCAGACGGCCAAACCCGGCTGGGCGGCGCGCTTCATGGAGGCGATGCGGGAGAAGAAGGCGGCGAAGAAATGAGCGCGGACACCCAGAAGAAACTCGCCGGCGAGGCCGCCGCCCTTCGTGTCGAGGCGGGCATGACCGTCGGCCTCGGCACCGGCTCGACCGCGGCGTGGTTCGTCAAGGCCCTGGCCGCCCGCAACCTGCCCGACCTGCGCTGCGTGCCCACCTCCGAGGCCACCGCCGAGCTGGCCCGCGAGCTCGGCCTGCCGCTCTCCACCCTGGAGGACACGCCCCGCATCGACCTGACCGTCGACGGCGCCGACGAGGTCGGGCCCGGTCTGGCGCTGATCAAGGGCGGCGGCGCGGCCCTGCTGCGCGAGAAGCTGGTCTGGGAGGCCTCGGCCCGCTGCCTCGTCATCGCCGACGCCGCCAAGGTGGTGAAGACGCTGGGCGCCTTCGCCCTGCCCATCG
>JBGTSL010000065.1:0-7999 GCA_041940325.1 Brevundimonas sp. | reverse complement strand
CATGACTAATGGGACCCGGAGGGGCCTGGGGCGCCGACAAGCGTTAGCCGCGATCGGCCATGACTAATGGGACCCGGAGGGGCCTGGGGCGCCGACAGATACCTTCTTAAAATTGTGTCCGCGGGAGCTAGACTGCTCCGGCAGGTTCGTTCTCTAGAGGTCAAAAGCGACGGCATGGTGAAGTTTACGCAAAACTTATGTGAATGATATTTACTTTGGTGAAGAATTATTTTGAAGAAAATTCATTCTGTGTTGTTCCCGGGGTAAAGGCCAGTTCATGCTTCACAAGACGAGACCGCATTCCATCCACCAGGCATGGAGTGCATTGAAGACGGCGAAAGGCTTTTTGCTCGACTGGGACGGGTGCTGTGCGATAGGCAATCGCATCGTTCCAGAGGCAGCGGACTTCCTGCGCCAGCACCAGAACCGCACAGCGATCGTCTCCAACAATTCCACCCATACGGTTGGGGATTTTCTGAGCCTTCTCGCGGATGAAGGGATAGATATGCGCGAAGATCAGGTGGTGCTCGCTGGCGTCGAGGCCTTGAACCAGGCGGCGTTGTCGGGCAGCGAACCCGCGCTCGTCCTCGGCGATCCACGGATGCGCCTCATAGACCCCCGCCGCCGAGCCGGTGATGATCGCCGCGTCGAAGGCGGCTGGATCGGGCCATTCGCCGGCCGGCGAGCGGAACACCCCGAACTCGTAGCCGGCGCCGAGGAGGGTCCGGAACATGGCGGGATAGTCGCCATGCCGCTCGACCAGCGCCGGCGGCGGGGCGCCGGTTTCGAGGATGGCGAGCCGCCTCATGCCGCCCCTCCCCCGCCGGTAATCCACACCTCGGCCTTCGCCCCGGCGTCGCCCAGACGGTCGGCGACCCAGCCGCAGATCTCTGAGGCGGCGGCCTCGGCTCCCGCCGGCGGGTTCAGGACGACCACCGCGCAGCCGTTCATCTTCATCGGATTGGTCAGGGGCCGCAGCCGCGCCTCGGCGACCAGCGCGCGCTTGACCCCGGCCTGATCCAGCCGGCGAAGGAAGCCGTCGAAGGTCTCCAGGTCCTTGAGCGGCGTCCAGACGGCGACCACCGCGCGAGGGTCGGCGAGGGCGATGGCCGCCGCGGCGTCGGCGGCGCGGTGGTAGTCGTCCGGCCGCTCGAACGGCGGGTCGATCAGCACGAAGGCCCCCTGGGCCCGCTTCGCCCAGCCACGGGCCTGGTCGTAGCCGTCGCCGCCCATGCCAACGGCGTTGGGGAAGGGCTCCAGCGCCTGTTCCAGCAGATCGAGCACCGGCGGGTTGAGCTCGAAGCCGACGTAGCGGTCGACGGGGCGCAGGCGGCCGGCGATCAGCAGGGGCGAACCGGGGTAAAGCGTGGCCCCGCCCCGCGGATTGAGCCGCGCCACCTCGGCGGCGAGAGCCTCGATCCGCGCCGGCCGGTCGGCGGCGGCCATCAGGCGGGCGACGCCGGCCTCGGCCTCCTTCGAGCGCGCGCCGTCGCCGGTGAGATCGTAGACCCCGGCCCCGGCGTGGGTGTCGATCACCGTCACCGGCCCGGACGCCTGGCGCCGCTCCAGCAGCCACAGCACGAGGGCATGCTTGACGAGGTCGGCGAAATTTCCGGCGTGGAAGCTGTGGCGATAGTTCATGTCCGCTGTTCCCCCGCGCGGCCCGCGCGGTCAAGGCCGCCGGAACCCCGGGCCCCGCGGCGTCGTTTGCGCAGGCCGAGCGAGACCCTCCGATGACCGACCCCGCCGCCCCGACCGACGACCGCACCGCGCACTGCGGCGAGGCGGGGGCATGACGCTCGCCGACCCCGCCGCCATTCCCGACGGCCTGACCTGGTGCAGCGACGAACAGCCGGGCCTGAAACGGACCGCGTCCGGCAAGGGCTTCGCCTATCACGACCAGAAGGGGCGGCTGATCACGGACGAGCGGGTGCTGGCCCGGATCCGGGCCCTGGCCATTCCGCCGGCCTGGACCGATGTGTGGATCTGCCCGCGCGCCACGGGCCACATCCAGGCCGTAGGGCGGGACGTGAAGGGGCGCAAGCAGTACCGCTATCACCCCGACTGGAGCGCCCACGCCGCCGAGACCAAGTTCGAGCGCCTGCCCGAATTCGCCCGCGCCTTGCCGAAACTGCGGCGGCGGGTGGAGGCGGACCTGAACCGCCGCGGCGTCACCCGCGACAAGGTGCTGGCCACGGCCGTGCGTCTGCTGGAGATCACCCTGATCCGGGTCGGCAATGCGCAGTACGCGAAGCAGAACCGCTCCTACGGCCTGACCACCCTGCACAAGCGGCATCTCGAGGTCGACGGGGCGGCCCTGACCTTCGCCTTCAAGGGAAAGAGCGGGGTGGAGCACGAGGTGCGGGTGAGGGACCGCCGGCTGGCGACCGTGGTGCGCAATCTGCGCGAGCTGCCGGGCCAGCAGCTGTTCAAATACCGGGACGCCGACGGCGAGCTGTGCGCCGTCACCTCGGACGACGTGAACGCCTACATCCGCGAGGCCATGGGGGAACAGTTCTCGGCCAAGGATTTCCGCACCTGGGCCGGGACGGTGTCGGCGGCGCGGGCGCTGCGCGAGGTGGAGCCGCCGGCCTCGCCGACCGAGGCGAAGCGGCGGATCACCGTCTGCGTCAAGGCGGTGGCGGGGCTGCTGGGCAATACGCCGACGGTGTGCCGGTCCTCGTATGTGCATCCGCGGGTGTTCGAACTGTTCGAGGCGGGGCGGCTGGGCGAAGTGCTGCCCGGGCCGGAGACGGCGACGTTCGAGCGGGCGCTGGCGAAGGCGCTGACCGGCTGACGACAACCATCGCGAAAGGTTGATCGACCATCCTGCCGGCATGGCTGGACGTGGATATCGCCGCGGGGCGCGGGGGCCGTGGAAGACATCGCGCAGCCGCGTCGGCGTGCTGACCGAGGCGCTGGTGCTGGCCTGCATGGTGCTGGCGGTGGTGCTGATCCTCCGGCCGGGGGTCGACGCCGCCCATGCCGAGGTCGAACCGGCCAAAGTCGAGGACGCGGCGGAGGTGCGCGCGGACCGGCTGGAAGGCGTCGCGCGCGTCATCGACGGCGACACCCTCGACGTGGGGTCGGTGCGGGTCCGGCTGCACGGCGTCGACGCCTTCGAGCGCGGCCAGCTGTGCGACCGCCCGAGCGGATCCTGGGCTTGCGGGGCGGCGGCGACGCGGGCGCTGAAAAGCCGCGCCGAAGGACGGCGCCTGGTCTGCCGGGTGCTCGACACCGACCGCTACGGGCGCAAGGTCAGCCGCTGCGAGCGGGACGGCGTCGATGTCGCCGAGGCGCTGGTCGCCGAGGGCCTGGCCCTGGCCTATCGCCGCTACAGCCGGGACTACATCGACGAGGAGCTCGCCGCCGAGGCGCGGGGCGTCGGCGCCTGGAACGGATCGTTCGACCGGCCCGAGCAGTGGCGGCGCCGCGGCCGCCGCGATTAGGCCTTTGGCGTGACTCCGTTGTAACTTGCCCGACGGGAAGAACGCCGGTTTACGAGCCGGCTTTCGTCGGAGGGATTTCCCATGTCAAACACGTTTCTGCGCCTCGGCGCCCTGTTCGCCCTGGCCGGCGTCGGCCTCGGCTACTGGATGGGCATGACCGAGCAGTTCGGTCTCATGCCGGTCCACGCCCACGTCAACTTGCTCGGCTGGGTGTCGATGTTCCTCTACGGCCTGTTCTACCGGGCCGTGCCGGGCGCGGCGTCCGGGTTTCTGCCCATGGCCCACCTGTGGACGGCGGTGATCGGCCTGCTGGTGTTCATGCCGGCGCTGGCGCTGAAGCTGCTGCACGTGCCAGGCACGGAAGGCGTGGCGCTCGCGGGCCTGATCGCCGGGCCGACCCTGACCCTGATCGCCTTCGTGCTGTTTGCGGTGATCGTCTTCCGCCAGACGGGCAAGCCGGCCGCCGCCGCCTGATCAGGCTGTCTGCCAGTAGCCGCGGCTGCGGGCGCTGACCGGCGCCCCGGTCGCCTCGACGATCGACAGGATGGCCGCCTTGAACGCCTCCGCCTCGGCGTCCCCCCTCAGCAGCCGCAGCGAGCGGATGATGCGGGTGATGCGCAGATGGTTGTGGTCGTGCGGGCGCAGCCAGTCCCGGGTCGCGCGGTAGAACCGCTCCATCCGGTCGGTCGCCGCCGCCAGGGCGCACTGGGCCAGGATCGAGTCGTGGATCGCCTGCATCTCGTCGGCGGACGGCGCCGGCGCGTCGGGCACGGCCTGTGACGGCTCGGGCAGCGGGAACAGCCACTGGATGAAGTCGTGGGTCCGCTCCAGCGCCGCGTCGTCGAAGCCGAGCACGTCGAACAGGGTGCGGCCGCGCGCGTCGGTCCCCTCGCCTTCCAGAAAGGCCACGACCGGGCCGGCCGCCATGGTCCGGTCGCCCCTAGGCCGCCTTGTCCCAGTCGAGCACGACCTTGCCGGACTGGCCGGACTTCATCGCCTCGAAGCCCTCGCGGTAGTTCTCGTAGGACATCTGGTGGGTGATCAGCGGGGTCAGGTCGAGGCCGGCCTTGAGCAGGCCCAGCATCTTGCGCCAGGTGGTGAACATCTCGCGGCCGTAGACGCCCTTGATGGTCAGGGCCTTGAGGATGATGGCGCCCCAGTCGGTCTCCATCGGCTTCGACGGAATGCCCAGCAGGGCCATGCCGCCGCCCATGATCAGGGTGTCGACGCACTGTTTGAAGGCGATCGGCGAGCCCGACATCTCCAGCGCGACGTCGAAGCCGACCTTCATGCCGAGCTCGTGGATGACGTCGTGGAGGTCTTCCTTCGTGGTGTTCACCGTGCGCACGCCCGGCGCGACCTTCTGCGCCAGCTCGAGGCGGAAGTCGTTGATGTCGGTCAGCACCACGGTGCGGGCGCCGGCGTGACGGGCGACGGCGGCGGCCATCATGCCGATGGGCCCGGCGCCGGTGACCAGCACGTCCTCGCCCAGCAGGTCGAACTGTTGCGCCGTGTGCACGGCGTTGCCGAACGGATCGAGGATCGAGCCGATCTCGTAGGGGACGTCGTCCGGCAGTTCGATGACGTTGAAGGCCGGCGCCACGACGTATTCGGCGAAAGCGCCCTGGCGGTTGACGCCGATGCCGCGGGTGTCGGGGTCGAGGTGGAAATGGCCGGCGCGCGCAGCTTCGGAATTCAGGTCGATGACGTGGCCCTCGGCCGAGACGCGCTGGCCGACCTTGAGGCGGCGGTCGACGTCCTTGCCGATGGCGACGATCTCGCCGGCGAACTCGTGGCCGGTGATCATCGGCACGGGGACGTTCTTCTGGCTCCACTCGTCCCAGTTCCAGATGTGGATGTCGGTGCCGCAGACGGCGGTGCGATGCACCTTGATCAGCACGTCCTCGTCGCCGGCGACGGGGATGGGGGCGTCGATCAGTTCGAGGCCGACCTCAGGCTTGGTCTTGGCCAGGGCCTTCATGGTGTCCGCCATCAAATAACTCCCAATTCCTTGCCGGCCGTCGTGAACGCCGCGACCGCTTGATCGATCTGTTCGAAGGTGTGCGCCGCCGACATCTGGGTGCGGATGCGGGCCTGGCCGCGCGGCACCACCGGGAAGCTGAAGCCGATGACGTAGACGCCGAGCTCCAGCATGCGCGCGGCCATGTCCTGGGCCAGTTTGGCGTCGCCCAGCATGACCGGGATGATCGGATGCTCGCCGGGCAGCAGGGTGAAGCCGGCCTCGGTCATGGCGGCGCGGTAGCGGGCGGCGTTGGCGAACAGCTGTTTGCGCAGGGCGTCGCCCTCGGCGCCGCCGGCGATGCGGATGGCTTCCATGCTGGAGCCGCAGACGGCGGGAGCGAGGGCGTTGGAGAACAGGTAGGGCCGGGCCCGCTGCTTGAGCAGCTGCACCACTGGCGCGGTCGCGCAGATGAAGCCGCCCATGGCTCCGCCCAGCGCCTTGTCGAAAGTGCCGATCAGGAAGTCGATCCCAACCCCGTGGTGGGCGTAGGAGCCCTTGCCCTGCGGGCCGAGGAAGCCGGTGGCGTGGCAGTCGTCGACCATGATCAGGGCCGAGTATTTGTCGGCCAGCGCCCGGATGTCCTTCAGCTTCGCGATATAGCCGTCCATCGAGAAGGCGCCGTCGGTGGCGATGACGATCTCGCGCGCGCCGTCGGCCCGGGCCTGCTTCAGCTGGGCCTCGAGGTCGTCCATGTCGGAGTTGGCGAAGCGGTAGCGTTTGGCCTTGCACAGCCGCACGCCGTCGATGATCGAGGCGTGGTTCAGGCTGTCCGAGACGATGGCGTCCTCAGGCCCGAACAGGGGTTCGAAGACGCCGCCGTTGGCGTCGAAGGCGGCGGCGAACAGGATCGTGTCCTCGAAGCCGAGATAGTCGGCGATCGACCGCTCCAGTTCCTTGTGGATCTCCAGGGTGCCGCAGATGAAGCGCACCGAGGCCGTGCCGGCGCCCCAGCGCTCCTGCGCCCGGATGCCGGCCTGGACCACCCGCTCGTCGCCGGCGAGGCCGAGATAGTTGTTGGCGCAGAAGTTGAGGACGTCGCGGCCGCCGACCTTGATCACCGGCCCCTGACGGGAGGCGATGACCCGTTCCGGCTTGGTCAGGCCCTGGGCGTCGATGTCGGCGAGTTCCGCGCGCACGCGGTCATGGAAACTGGCTGTCATGCGCGCTCCGCTACGCCGTTTTGATCGCGGTTTGAAGCCCCGGGGTCGCCGTCAGGGCGCGGGCGCGGTCAGCGGCCGGATCGGGCTGACCCGCACACGGCCGCCGCACGGGGTGAAGGGTATGTCGAGCGAGACCGGCGAGGTGTCGCCCGGCGCCGTCACGCGGAGGCGCGCGGCCGAGGGGCAGGCGCGCTCGCCCTGCGCCTCGTTGGGAATCACGCTCCAGGCCAGTTCGAAGGCCGCCTTCTCCTGCGGCGCGAGCGTCACCGGCGCGGGCGTCTGACCCTGGGTGAAATAGCTGCCCGTGGCCTGCTCGGCGCGGACGGTCGTCAGGTTGCGGCCCTGTCCGTCCTGGAGGACCACGCCCGGATAGCCGGTCAGGCTGCAGGTCTGGGTTCCGATGTTCTGGACCCCGATGTTGGCGACGCGGTTGCCCGCGCCGGCGTCGCCGCCCTCGTTCGACAGCCTGAGCTGGGGGCCGCGGCACGGGGCGGCGGAAGGGGTCATGCCGGGCTGGCCGACGGGCGCCGGACCGGTCGGAACGGCGCCGGCGGCGGGCCGGGCGCAGCGCTCGACCACGGTGACGCCGACCTCGTCGTTCGGCCCCAGGCGGCTGAGCACGGCGGCCTCCTGTCCGTCCCGCGTCACGGTCGTCCACTCCAGGCCGGAGCCGGTGTAACGGGCGCCCGAAGGGGCCGCGGCCGTGCGAAGGACGTAGGTCTGGTCTCGATAGGTGAGCTGGGCGGTGGCGGTGTCGGGATAGGCGACGGCGACCGACTGGCCGCTCTCGCAGGCGTAGCTGACCGGCGGCGCAACGGCCCCCGCCGGGGCGGGCGACGGTTCGACCGGCTCGGGCGGGGTCTCGGCCTCCTGGGCGCAGGCGGCGGTCAGGGCGGCGATCGAGACGGCGGCGAAGGCGGTGCGAAAGCGCATGGTCATCCCCGGGGCTGCTGGCAAAGGTTAACGCCGGCGGACGGCAAAGGCTCCGCTTGCGCAGGCGCGGTTCGTTCAGGCGGTCAGCAGCCGGGGTAGTTTGAAGGTCACGGTCTCGCGTTCGCCCGCGTCCTCGATCACCTCGGCGTCGAAGCGGCTCCGGATGGCGTCCACGAGCGCCTCGATCAGCGGCTCGGGGGCCGAGGCCCCGGCGGTGACGCCGAGCGTGGACACGCCGTCCAGCCACGACCAGTCGACCTGGGTGGCGTCGTCGACCAGGCGCGCGTCGCGGGCCCCGGCCTTCAGGGCCACCTCGACCAGCCGCACCGAGTTGGACGAGTTCTTCGACCCGACCACCAGCACCAGCTCGCAGCCGGCGCCCAGTCGCTTGACCGCCTCCTGCCGGTTGGTGGTGGCGTAACAGATGTCTTCCT
>JBGTSL010000064.1:0-8009 GCA_041940325.1 Brevundimonas sp. | reverse complement strand
CGACGAAAGCGGCGCGATACAGGACTCGCGTTGCGCCCGCAACCGACGGCGTTAGGCTCAAGGTCGGCCGGAGCGTGGTGAGTCGCCGGCCGGGGAGCTTATTTCGCCTGTGACCGACGCGGCCGTCATCGACCCCATCGCCGAGATCGAACGGCTCCGCGCCGAGGTCGAGGCCCTGCGCCGTCGCGCCGAGGCGGCCGAGGCGGCGGCGGACCACGACGTGCTAACCCCGGCGCTGAACCGGCGCGGCTTCGTGGCCGCCATGAAGAGCGCCATGGCCTTCTGCCAGCGCCACGAGGTGCCGGCGGTGCTGCTCTATCTCGACCTCGACGGCTTCAAGGGGGTCAACGACAGCCTCGGCCACGCCGCCGGGGACGCGGCCCTGGTCCATGTGGCCGAGATGATGCGGGCGAACCTGCGCGAGTCGGACGCCGTCGGCCGGCTGGGCGGCGACGAGTTCGGCCTGCTGATGCTCAACGCCGGTCTGGAGGAGGGCCGGGAGAAGGCGCGCAGGCTGGCCGCCGCCCTTGAAGAGGCGCCGTTCGAATGGGAGGGCCGGTCCGCCGGCCTCGGCGGATCGTTCGGCGTCCGCGCCTTCGCCGGACATGCCGACCCGGAAGTCTGGCTGGCGGAGGCCGACGCAGCCATGTGGGTGCGCAAGAAGGGGCGGTGAGCCTCAGGCGATGATGTCCGGCAGGACAATGGCCTCGATCTTCACGATCTCGTCGCGCAGGGTGAGCTTCTTGCGCTTCAGCCGGGCGATCATCAGCTGATCCGGTATCGGCATATGACCGAGGGCCTCGATCGAGGCGTCGAGGTCGGCGTGCTCCTGCTGGAGTTCCTTGAGCCGGGCGTGCAGCGCCTGCTCTTCCTCGCTCAGAAACGGATCGTCGTCATTCATGGTCGGGCCCCGGAGGCCGGCTTATAGCGCGCGTCGGGTCAGGCCGGAAGCCGTTCGGCGAGGGCGGTCAGGCCGGGGCGCGGCGTCATTGGCGACCACTGCCGCGCCGCCGCGATCAGGGCGTCCAGAACCGGCCGCGGCGCACCCTGGGGCGACGGCGTCAGCGCCTCAAGCGCGGTAAGCAGACGACGCTCGGCCTCCAGTTCCACGGCCTTGACCCCGGCGCGGACCATCTCGCGGTCGGCGTCCTTCAGATCGGGATTGCGGCCCTTGAGCGCGCGCCGGATGTCGCGGAGCGGCGCGATGGCCGTATCCTGCCAGGCCCGGGCGATGTCGCAGGCGGCCTCCAACGTGTCGGCGTCCGGGACCCGTCCGGTCCGCGCCGTCCACGCGGCCCACAGCAGAAGCGGAACGTTCTGGGCCGCGGCGTCCTGCAGGTGCAGGCAGGCCTCGCTGACGCCGTCAGAGGCATAGGCCCGGACGGCCCAGTCCCACAGCTCGCTCATTCGGCCGTCGCGCCCTTGAGCCCGGCCCAGCGGCGGACGCCCGACCAGTCCAGCCCGAACAGGTCCAGCGCCCGGCCGACCGACTGGTCGACCATCGCCTCGATCGAGTCAGGCTTCGCATAGAAGGCGGGCAGGGGCGGGGCGATGACGGCGCCCATCTCGGTCAGCGCCGCCATGGTGCGCAGATGGCCGAGGTGCAGCGGCGTCTCGCGCACCATCAGCACCAGGGGTCGCCGCTCCTTGAGCACGACGTCGGCGGCGCGGGTCAGCAGGGTCGAGGTCACGCCGGTGGCGATCTCGCTCATGGTGCGGACGGAGCAGGGGGCGACGATCATGCCCATGGTCCGGAACGAGCCCGAGGCGATCGAGGCGCCGACGTCGTTGAGACGGTGCGTCACGTCGGCGCGGCCTGTCAGGTCGTCGGCGGACAGATCGGTCTCCTGCGACAGGGTCAGCAGGGCGGCCCGGGTGACGACGAGGTGGCTCTCGACGCCGAGGTCGCGCAGGGCGTCCAGCGTCCGGATTCCGTAAGCCACGCCGGACGCTCCGGAAATTCCGACGACGAGACGGGAGGGCGGCGAGGGCTGCGGGTTCCGTACCGCTCCGTTCACATCATCGGCCATATTCGGGTCCACGGTCATCGGGTCCGGAGGGCCAGCGGCTTCACCGGAAAGTGATTCCACAGCTGGTCCAGCCGGGCGCTCAATCTAGTGGTCCCTTAGACATGGAGGCGCAAGCCATGACCATCGAAGCTCGTATCCGCGAACTGGGAAACCGTCACCGCAACCTGGATGAGACCATCCGCCGCGAGCTGACCCACCCGGCGGCGGACTCGCTTCGCGTAAGGGAGCTCAAGCAGCAAAAGCTCCGGCTCAAGGAACAGATCACCAGCCTGGAGGCCCGAGCGCACTAGCGACGGTCTCCCGCACACAGAAAGACGGCCCCGGAGCGATCCGGGGCCGTTTTTTATCCTCCCCAATGGGGGAGGTGGATCGTCGGCGGAGCCGGCGAGACGGAGGGGCGCCTCCTCCACCGCTACGCGGTCCCACTCCGCCGGTGGGGGAGGGCCGGCGTCAGTCCTTGGAGCCGAACACCGACTCCGCGGTGGGCTCGGCCCCGCGGCGTTCGCGGGCCTCCGGCACGAACTCGGGCTCGGCGGGTTCGACGGGTTCGGCCGCGTCGGCGGGCTGAAGGGTGGCGCCGCCCTTCTTTGCGTCGTCCTTCGCCTTCTTGTCGGCGGCCTTCTTGACCAGTTCGTCGAGCGCCAGCTGACCGACCAGGCCGAGGGTCACCGGGTCGACAGGCTTGATGTTGGCGCTGTTCCAGTGGGTGCGGTTGCGCACGCTCTCGATGGTCGACTTGGTCGTGCCCAGCAGCTTGGCGATCTGGGCGTCGGTCACCTCGGGGTGATTGCGCACGAACCAGGCGATGGCGTCGGGGCGATCCTGACGGCGCGACACGGGCGTATACTTCGGCGCCGGCTTGGCGGACTTCAGCAGTTCGGCGTGGCGGCTGACCACGGCCTTCATGCGGTAGTCGGCGTCGTTCTGGGCCTTGTCCAGTTCCTCGCGGGTCAGCTGGCCGTTGACCAGCGGATCGGCACCGCGGATGTCGCGGGCCACGTCGCCGTCGGCGATGCCGCGAACTTCCAGCGGATGCAGGCCGCAGAAGTCGGCGATCTGCTCGAAGGTGAGGGAGGTGTTGTCGACCAGCCAGACCGCGGTGGCCTTGGGCATCAGGATGTCGGTCATGAGCGTCTTTGCTTCTGTTCTTGGCCCGCCCCGACACGAGGCCTGACGGGTTCCGGATACGACGGCGCCCGACCTTTCGGCCGGGCGCGTATGGCTTCGATATAAGCTCATTCGCGGCAAAAGAAAACGAAACCCGACATCGCCATACAGCCAAGGTTCATCGTGGAAGGCGAACAGTGGACCCACAGACGCGTTGTGCGTCATGAAAACCTGATGGGAGGAACCCATGCTGATCGAAACCCTTGCCGCCATGGCGGTTCTTTCCGGCACCGGACAGGAGTTCGCTCCCGGCGGCATGCAGGAGCGGGTCGCTCCGCGCGGCGACTACCGCGACAGCTGCAGCGGCGAATACGTCAACCGCGGCCGGCTGTACGCCGACTGCCGCGACCGGCGCGGCAATGTCCGCGGCACCTCGATAGAGCTGAACCGCTGCACGGCCTACGAAATCCGCAACGATAACGGTCTGCTGGTCTGCGGCCCGCACCGTGGGACCTATGAGGACCGTGGCGGCGGCGGACGTCCGGACAACGGCGGCGGCTGGGGCGGCGGCCGCAGCGAGATCACCGTCTATCGCGACGCCCTGTATCGCGGCCAGTCGACCAGCTTCCGCGGCGCCATGCCGAACCTGCGCGACACGGGCTTCAACGACAACATCAGCTCGATGCGGTTCCGGGGTACGTGGGAGGTCTGCACGGACGCCTATTTCCGCGGCGCGTGCCGGACCTTCAGCGACGACGTCTGGAACCTGCAGCAGCACGGCATGAACGACCGGATTTCCTCGCTGCGTCCGGTCGGACGCGGTGGCCGGGGCGACCGCTGGTAGTCAGGCGGTCAGCACGATCTTGCCGACATGGCCGCCCGCCTCCAGCCTGAGGTGGGCGGCCGACGCCTGCGCCAGCGGAAAGGCCGCCTCGACCGGCGGCCGGACCAACCCCGCCGCCACCCAGGGCCAGACGGTCGCCTCGACCGCCGCGATCAGGCGCGCCTTCTCGTCGGCCGGCCGGGCCCGCAGGGTCGAACCGGTCAGCACGATCCGTTTCATCATCAGCCGGGCCAGGTCGATCTCCGCCTTCGCGCCGGACAGGGTGGCGATGACCACCCAGCGGCCGATCGGGTTCAACACCGCCTGATTGAGGGCGGCGTAGCCCGCGCCGACCATGTCCAGCACCACGTCGACGCCGCCGAAATCTCGGATCGCCGCCTCAAGGTCGTCGGTGGCGGCGTCAAGGCTGAGGTCGGCGCCGAGATCGCGGGCGGCCTTCGCCTTGTCCGCGCCGCGCGACGTGGCCACGACCCGGGCCCCCGCCGCCTTCGCCATCTGGATCGCCGTGACCCCGATGCCGCTGGTTGCGCCGTGGACCAGCAGGATCTCGCCGGCCTTCAGCGCGCCGGCCTCGAAGACATTGGCGAAGACGGTGCAGACCGTCTCCGGCAGGGCGGCGGCCTGGACGAAGTCGAGGCCTTCGGGGATCGGCAGGGCGTGGCGCGCGTCGACGACGGCGAAGTCGGCGTAGCCGCCCCCGCCCAGAAGGGCGCAGACCCGGTCGCCGACGGCCCAGCGACCCGCGCCGTCGCCGATCTGATCCACCTCTCCGGCGACCTCGAGTCCGAGGATGTTGGACGCACCGGGCGGGGCGGGATAGCGGCCCTGCCTCTGCAGCAGATCGGGGCGGTTGACGCCGGCGGCGCGCACGCGGATGCGGATCTGGCCCGGTCCGGCGGCCGGATCGGGACGCTCCGCCAGCGTCAGCGCTTCCGCGGGGCCTGTCCCGCCGTTGATTTCGACAGCCCGCATCGGCTCCCCGTCCTTGCAATCGTCCCTGTCCGGGCGTTCAGATAGGGGCTTGCCCGTGGATTGGCCAAGAAGGAGGCGGTGATGTTCGAGGATCTGGAGCCCCGTCCGGCGCGGGGCGCGCCGCTGATCGCCCTGCAGCGCGAGGACCTGGACGGCTATTCGGTCGAGGACCTCAAGGAACGCATCGCCGGTCTGGAGGCGGAGATCGCCCGCTCGAAGGCCGCGATCGACGGCAAGTCGTCGCAGCGCAACGCCGCCGACGCCATGTTCAACTTCCGCCCGTGAATCAGCCGGTTGGCATGGCGGTTGCAGACGGCTCATGCACCGCGCGAAACCGTGCCGGTCGTGATACGGATGCGCCTTGCACATGAGTCTGACCGAGTTGATGCCCAGCGACGACCTCACCCCTTCGGCCGGACGCAGCCGCGCCGCCGTCGTCGACGACTTCGCCCGGTCGGAGCTGTTCGACCGCACATTCCGCGAGGGCATGGAGCTGGTCGAGGAGACCGCCGCCTATCTGGACGGGGACGGACGGCGGGAATCCAAGCTGCTGTCGCGCGCCACGGCCCTGGCCTACGCCGGGGAGAGCATGAAGCTGACCACCCGGCTGATGCAGATCGCTTCCTGGCTGCTGGTGCAGCGGGCGGTGCGCGAGGGCGACATGACGGCCACGGCCGCCTGCGACGCCCGCTATCGGCTGGCCGATCGCAAGATCGAGACGGAACCGACCCACCCTGAGCTGCCGATCGCCCTCATCGAATACGTCGTCCGGGCCGAGAAGCTGTACGACCGCGTGCTGCACCTCGACCGGCGGATGTATCTCGACGCGCCCGAGGAAGAGGCGGTCAATCCGGTGCAGAGCCAGCTCGACCGGCTGGCGGCGGCGTTCCGGCAGTGAAGCGGCTGCGATGGCTGCTGATCGCCGTCGCCGCCGTTCTGATCATCCTGGGTACGCTCGCGGCAGTGGTGATGACCCGCGCGGAGTCACTGATTGTGATCGAGAACCGCGGCGATCGGCCCGCCCGGCTCTCCGTCGAGATGGCGAACCCCAGCCCTTTTGGCTGGACCGGGGATCTGGCTCCGCGGCAGCGGGTGCTTCGCACCGCGCGTTTCTCCGACAACAGCTTCATTGTCGTGTGCCGGAACGCCGACGGCATCCACCGCTCAAGGGGCGGCTATGTGACGAGTGGCGCGCCGTTTCTCGTCAACATCACAGTCGACGGCTGTGAAGCCGTCAGGATCGACGTGAAGATGGCACCTTGACCTACGGCCCGACGTCGTCGGCGTCGCGGCCGCGGCCGTCGTCGACGGGCTTGGGCAGGCTGACGGCGATGCCGAGGGCCTCGGCCAGCTTGTCGTCGCGGCCGTAGACGTCCTCGCGGAACGCCACCCGGCCCTGGCCGTCGACGAAGGCGGTCCAGTAGAGCAGGCGCACGGTGATCTCGCGGCCGGTCTGGATGCGCTTGGTCTCGCGGCTGTCCTGGGCGGCGTCGAACTCGGCCAGCAGCATCGGATCGGGCGACAGCAGCAGGCGGGCGAACTCGACCGCGTCCTGGACGCGCACGCAGCCGTGGCTGCGCTGGCGCATGGCCAGGTTGAAGGCCGACTTGGTCGGGGTGTCGTGCAGGAAGATGGCGTAGCTGTCGCGCAGCTCGAACTTCACATAGCCCAGCGCCGCCGTCGGGCCGGCGCGCTGGATGACCATGCCGTTCGAGATGTACATGTTGTTGGCCGCCAGATAGCCCGGGCCCTTGGGCAGGATCTCGTTCCGGGCGATCGAGGCGGGCACGTACCAGGGCGGATTGGCGACCACCGAGGCGAACTGCTTCTCGAGACTGGGCGTCTGGTTGGCGGGGGAGCCGACGACGACGCGGTTCGAGTGAACCGGCTTGCCGTCCTTCCAGTAGACCATGATGGCGGCGGCGGTGTTGACCTCGATCCGCTCGGGAGCGAGGTCGCGCTTGAGCCAGCGGCGGCGCTCGAGGTTGAGGGCGATCTGCCGGGCGCGATCCTCGGCCGAGGCCGACAGGGAGCGCTGGGTGCCCGTGCCGATGCGGCCGTCGGAGGCCAGGCCGTGGCGGACCTGGAAGCCCTTCACCGCCTCGACCAGTTCAGGGCCGTAGTAGTCGCCCATGGCGGACAGACGCGCGCCGTCCGCGGCGGACAGGTCGCCCTCGGCCACCAGCCGCCGGATCAGCACGGGAATGCGGGCGTCGCTGGTGTCGGGCTCGATGGTCGGACCAGCGCTGAAGACCGGCCAGCTGCGGCCCTCGCGGATCATGCGGCGATAGCGCACATAGCCGGCCGACAGGTTGGAATAGCCGATATCGGTCGGAGCCAGGCCCTCGAACCAGTCCACCAGCTGATTGCGGGCCAGGGCGTCGTTGAGGCCGACGGGCAGGTCGACCCGGTTTTTCTGCATCTCCCACAGGTCTTCGACGGTTTCCGGCCGCACCCGGCCCTCGGCCAGCACACGGCCGTAGGTCATCGCCGCCGCCGTGGTGCGCATCTCGGCCGCCGCCGGGTTCGCCGCCAGGGCGTCGAAGTCGAAGAAGTCGGCCGGCGAGAGACCGTGACGCTCGGCGCGGCCGGCGGCGGTCTGCAGGGCCCGCAGGCGTTCCGGCGTCCACACCGGACGCCAGCCGTTCATCTCGTAGAAGGCGCGGACATCGGGCTGGATGGTGGCCGGCAGGCGGGCCAGCTGGTCGTTGAAGCTGTCGTAGAAGGCGATGGCGGCCGGATCGCGGGTCTGGGCCATGACGACCCCGCCGCTTGCCGACGCGATGGCCGCCGCCGCCGCGCCCAGACCCAGTTGCCGTCGATTCATAACTGCTGCTCTTCGCCCGTTTCACGCAGGACCCTGCGCCCACGCCCCGATGGTCCAACGCCGTCATGTTATCGGCGTTCCGGGCAAACAGAAAGGCGTCGGCCCGGGGACCGACGCCTTCGTGATCGTCTGCGGTCCAGGTGTGACCCGGAAGCCAGACCGGCTTACTTCTTGATGAAGCCGCCGAACTTGTTGTTGAAGCGCGAAACGCGACCGCCGCGGTCCAGCA
>JBGTSL010000063.1:0-8040 GCA_041940325.1 Brevundimonas sp. | reverse complement strand
GCATGAGCACCCCCACCGCTGCGCGTGCATATCCACATGCTGTTGCCTCGTCGGCGTGCGACGGAACCAGCACACACGACAGAAATCAGTGGGCAGTGTAGGGACCGCTCAGAGATGTCCATCCGCGGAGCAGGAGGACGGGGAGTTGACAAGCGAAATGTCCTCGATGATCCGCCGCGAGCATGCAGCGAGATGTCTTTCGAGGTCGATCTGCTCTCGTTGAGCTGATGACTCAGCCTTCTGCCCTCGGCTTGGAGAGGTAGAGCAGAAGCCCGAGCGCAACGCCGACACCGAGGATGACGTCGGCGAGGTTGCCGATGAATAGGTTGCCGTAGGCGAGGAAGTCGGTGACGTGGCCGCGGCCGAATCCGGGTGGGGCGAAGAGTCGGTCCAGGAGGTTGCCGACCGCGCCTCCCCACAGCAGCCCGATCGCGACCGCCCCGGCCGTGTTGGCGTCGGCGGCGACCTGCCAGCCCGACAGATAGATGGCCTTCAGCCCGGCCCGCACCATCTGCATCGCCTGGTTGCCGGTGACGGCGCCGAGGGCGTTGATGTAGGGCTGGTCGTGCAGCAACTGCCAGAGACGGTTCGCCCCGCGCTCGGCCAGCGTGTGGGTGATCGGCAACGAGCCGCGCAGACGCAAGACGTCCTCCGGCGTATACGGCCGCTCGATGCCGTCGAACCGGCCCTTGGGCGAAGAAACGAGGTCGGTGAAGCTGGTCATGTCGGTCTCTGCGCGTTCGCGGCTCTCGGGCCGGGGGGTGAAGCAGAGGACAACACGCAACGGTCACGAATGACACAGCCAACACTGATCGTTTCGTGTCTTTAAGTCACATCGTGACACTTACTGTTAAGTCATTTTGTGACACTATCAAAACATGGAACCGTCGGCCGATCGCAAGCTGTTTCTGGGAGGCCGCCTCAAGCGGCTGCGGCGCGATCTGGCGCTGACCCAGACCGCCATGGCGGCCGACCTTGGCGTTTCTCCCAGCTATCTCAATCATATAGAACGGAACCAGCGGCCGGTTTCGGCGCAGCTCCTGCTTCGGCTCGCCGACACCTACGATGTCGACTTGCGCACCTTCGGCGCGTCAGGCGGTCCCGCCACTGAATCGGAATTGGCCGAAGCCTTCGCCGACCCGCTGTTCCAGGGCCTGGCCGTCCCGCGCCATGAGATCGTCCAGCTGGCCGAGGACCAGCCCGCCGCCGCCGACGCCTTGCTCCGTCTCTACCGCGCCTTCTCCGACCGCCGGGCCCGCGACCGGGCCGAGGCCGATATCTCGGGCGGCGCCGGCGACGCCAGTCCGGCGGACTGGGTGCGCGAATATGTGCAGGGCCGCCGCAACCACTTCCCCGAGCTTGACGCCCTGGGAGAGGCGCTGGCGGAAGCGCTCGAGGCCGCGACGCCCGGCGAGTCGTTCGAGACGCGGGCCCGCGCCCGACTGTTGTCGCGCCACGCCCTGACCGTCCGCACCCTGCCGGCCGAGGTCATGGTGGAATGGACCCGACGCTATGACCCGCATCGAAAGCGCCTGCTGCTGTCGGAAACCCTCGGGCTCTCGTCGCGGACCTTCGCGGTCGCCTTCCAGCTGGCCCTGTCCGAGCACGACGCCGAGCTGTCGGCCCTGACCGATGCGGCCTCCGCGCCCGACGAACCGACGCGCCGCCTGCTGAAGGTCTCCCTGACCAACACCCTCGCCGCGGCGATCCTGATGCCCTACGCCGCCTTCCAGCAGACGGCCGAGGCGACCGGCTACGACCTCGCCCGCCTGCAGGCCCGGTTTGGCGTCTCGTTCGAACAGGCGGCCCACCGCCTGACTACCCTCTCCCGGGCCACCGCGCGGGGCGTGCCCTTCTTCCTCATGCGCGTCGACCAGGCCGGCAACATCTCCAAGCGGTTCGCCTCGGGCGCCTTCCCCTTCTCGCGCTTCGGCGGCGCCTGTCCGCGCTGGCGGCTGCACAGCGCCTTCCGCGCGCCCGGACGCATCGTCACCCAGATCATCGAGACCCCGGACGGCCAGCGCTGGTTCACCCTCGCCCGCACCATCGACCGTCAGGGCCACGATGCGTTCACCGAAGGTCAGGATCTCGCCATCGGCCTGGGCTGCGAACTGAAGCACGCCCACCGGCTGGTCTACGCCCGCGGCCTCGACCTGGCCGCGCCAGAGGTCACGCCGATCGGCCCCGCCTGCCGCCTGTGCCACCGGCATCCCTGCGCCGAACGGGCGGCGCCGCCGGTCGACCGGCCGCTGACGGTCGACGACTGGTCGAAATCGATCAGTCCCTACCCGTTCGCCGCCGGGGGACCGGCCTGATCCAGGACGACCCGGTCGCCTTCGCGGTGGTGCGCGACCCCGGCCTGGGCGAGCAGGGTCGAAATCGCTTCCGGCGCGTCGTCCGATCCCTCGTCCAGCAGGCTCTCGATCTGCCGACGGAGCGCGCCGGTTCCCGACAGATCATCGAGCGCCGACAGCCATTCGTCGCGGGTCAGCACCCCGTCCGTCCGGCTGGCGTCGATGAGGGGCTTCAGGAAGTCGAACCAGTCGCCGCCCGTCGCCCTCTTCTGGACCGCCTCCGCCGCCAGGGCGAAGACCGCGCCGCAGGCGTAGTTGGCCCGGTGCTCGCCGCGACCCGCGGCCTCCGCCACCGGCTGGCGCGCCAGCCTGATGCAGTCGTCGACCTCCTTCTGAAGTTCGGCGCGGGCGTCCCAGGCCGGATCGATCTCGCCCAGGGCACGGATAGCCATCAGATCGGCCCCGCCTTCGGTGATCCAGGCGTCCCGCGCATATTCGTAACGGACCACCTGACCGAGCCAGAAATGCGCGCTCTCATGGCCGATGAACCAGCGCGCCATGCCCAACACCTCCGGCGAGGGCTGGACCACGCCGACGCCGTCGAAACTCATCACGATCAGGCCGGGCATGACGCTGCCGCCCATCGAGGTCCGTCCCGGGGTCGGACCGGCCCAGCTCATCATGATCGTGGGCTTCGCGCTTTGTCCGGGGCCGAGACGACGGGCGTAATAGTCCGCCATGCGGGGCGCGAAATCCTCGATGGCCTCGCCGATCCACGCCGGCAACCCGGGATCGGCCACCGTGGTCAGACGCTCGCCTTCGACGATGTCGGCCTCTCCGAACAGCACATAGGTGTCGGCCTCCGCCTCCGTCGCCTCGGCGACCCGGCGGCCGCGGAACAGCACCGGGCCGGCCCGATCGCGCCAGGTGACCACGGCCGGCCCCGTCTCGAGGGGATAGCCGTTCAGGTCGGCCGGCACGTCGGACACGGCGGCCGGCGAAGCCAGGGGAAAGACATCGAACTGGGCGCTGGGAAGGGCCACCGAGCCGTCGGTGAACACCAGCACGCCGTAGTCCGCCTCCAGGTTCTCGCTGCGCGGCGTGAGGGCGATCTTCACCTGACGCGGGACGGGGCCGCCGTCGGCGGCGCGCAGCACGTCGCGGTCGCCGATCCGCTCCAGCACCACGCCCGGCGTCAATACCCGCCACTGCTGCAACCGCCACGGCCGCCGGGTTTCGGAGATCAGCGATGACCGGAAGAAGGCCCAGACCGGCGCATCCCGGTCCATCTCGTATTCTGCGGTCCAGACGTCCCCGTCGCGGGTGACTGTGACGGCCGGCCTCGCGGGCGCGGACGGATCCCGGGCGGAAGCGGCGGCGGCCGAGGTCGCCTCGCAGGTCCCGAAGGCGAGCATCAAGGCCGCGAGCGCGGCCGTTCCGGTCTTGAGCATGGCGGACATCCCTGAAGCGCCGCCATTACGCCGACCGGCGTTCGCGGTCAGCTTAAGCTTTGGTCAGGCTTGGGCCCGATCAAGGGCGCGCGAGGCGGCCGCCAGGGCCTCGGCCATGACCGACTTCAGGCGTTCTGGCGCCACGATCTCCACCTGTTCGCCCCAGGTGAACAGATGCCAGGCCAGTTCCCGCATGCCCGAGGCCCGGAAGCGGACCATCACGCCGCCATCCGGCCGGTCCTCGATGGTCTGTGTGGGATGCCAGCGCCAGGCCCGCGCCTCGTCCGCCCCTTCGGACGACACCTTAAGCACCACGTCCTCGATCTCGTCCTGGTAGATGCCGAACGACTGGCTGGCGAAGGCCTGCAGGTCGAAGTCGGCGGGCGGCGGCGCCGTCCCCTCGTCCGCCCGCACGGCGCTCATCCGGTCGAGGCGGAAGGTCTGGATGCGGCCGCTTTCGCGGTCGGCGGCGACCAGATAGTTGGCGCGGCCGAACATGACCCCGCACGGCGCCACGCTGCGGCTGCGCGCCTCGGCGCCCGGCCGGCTGTAGATGAAGCCCAGCGGCCGGGCGGCCAGGATCGCCTGACGGATTTCGGCCAGCACGGCCTCGTCGGCGGACGGCCGCGGCCCCGCCTGGACCGCGATGGTCTCGGCCCGCACCAGCGCCTCAAGATCGGGCGCCAGTCGGTTCAGCGTCGTCGAGCGCATCGCCGACTTCAGCTTCCGCTCCAGCCCCTCCAGCGCCGCCGCCCGTCCCGGTTCGCCGCTGGCCCGCAGCGCCTGCGCCGCCTTGGCCAGTTCGATCAGCTCGGCGGTGGTCGGGGCCTGTTCAAAGGCCGACAGCCCGCCGCGGATGCGCCAGCGCTTGTTGGGCGGGTCCGACACTTCCTCGGTCTGCGGGAACAGGTTGATCACGGCGTCGCGCAGCCGCTCGGCGGTGCGCCGGCCCACGGCCAGCTCGCGCTCGATCTCGCCGAGGGTCACGCCCTCGGCGCTGGCCGCCATGCGCCGGGCGAGGTCGAGAACCAGGGCCGCCTTGTCGTGTCTCATGCCTCGAGAAGAGCATACGTCCGATTTTGACGCAACGCTGTCCCATAGTCGAACCATCGACAGATTCACCGCTTCCGGAGAATGACCATGGCCCGCCGTTTCGCCCCCGACGCCTCCATCGCCGCCTCCCGCTACCCGATCGTGCCCTGCGAGGCGGACGGCTGCGGCGACCTCGCGGTCATCTGGGACCGGCTGGAGGAACAGGTCATCGACGTCATCGACGCCCGCCTGTCCGCCCGCTACGCCGACGAGGATGCGCTGTGGGACGAAGCCCGCCCCGCCTTCGACCCGGCGGAAGACTTCCGTATCGCCGCCTGATCCGCCGCACCGGCTTGCGGCGGCGGCCCGGGGCGGCTAGCCCTCCTGCATCCCGGGGAGGACGACGGAACCATGACGACGCAGACGGTCGACGGAGCGCAACTGGTCAATGGCGCGCTGGCCGCATTCCAGGCCCGCGAGCGCGACGACGCCGCCTACCTGCTGGCCAAGGCAATCCAGGCCGATCCGCCACTGGGCGCCCGCTGGGCGTCGGTGTCGCGTCTGGCCGCCACGCTCGGCGAGATCACCCTGGCCCTGACGGCCGCCCGCAAGCATGTGGCGGCGACGCCGACGCCCGAGGCCCGGCTGGCCTACGCCCAGTTGCTGATCCAGAGCGGCCGCACCCAGGACGCCTTGCGCGAAGGGGCCGCGCTCGCGCGGGAGCGCCCCAACGATCCGGCGGCCCTGCATTTCCTCGCCACCTGCCAGGTCCAGCTCGGCGACCACGACGCCGCCATCGCCAACCTGCGCCGCATCATCGGCCTGCCCTCCGTCGCGCTCGGCGCCGAGAACGCCTGGCACGTGCTGGCCGACATCAAGAAATTCACTCCGGACGATCCCGACATCGCGCAGATGAAGGCGATGCTGGAGCGGATCGGCACGTCCGAGGCTCACCGGCAGAGCCGGATCGTCATGCTCTACGCCTTGGGCAAGGCCTTGGACGACGCCGGCCAGACCGACCGCGCCTTCGCCTGTTTCGACGAGGCGGCGAGGCTGCAGAAGATCGACAGCACCTTCAACGCCGAGCACGCCGACGCCTTCGTGGACGCCGTGGTCAACGGCTGGGACCGGGCCTTTATGGACAGCCTGCCGAAGAGCACGGTCGACAGCGACCGGCCGATCTTCGTGCTCGGCCTGCCCCGCTCCGGCACCACCCTGGTCGAGCAGATCCTGGTCAGCCATTCGCAGGTCGTTGACGGCGCCGAGGCCAACCTGTTCCGCCCCGCCGCGATGGCCATCAAGGGCTATACGCCGGACGAGGTCCGGGCCTCGTTCGATCGTCCGGACGCGGCGACCCTGCCGACGCGCATGGCACGGGCCTATCTGCACTTGGTCGACGAGCGTTTCGGCAAGACCGGCCGGGTGGTGGACAAGACCCTGAACCAGACCCGCTACCTCGGCCTGATCCATCAGGTCCTGCCGAAGGCGAAGCTGATCTGGCTGCGCCGCGAGCCCGCCGGCATCGCCTGGTCCTGCTACCGCACCCGCTTCGCCAAGGGCGTCGACTGGACGCGCTCGCTGACCGACATCGCCGCCTATTTCAAGGGCGAGGACCGGCTGCACGCCCACTGGTCGGCGGTGCTGGGCGACAGCCTGCTGACCGTGCCCTACGAGGCATTGGTCGACGATCCCGAGACCTGGATGCGGCGGATCATTGAGCACGCCGGTCTGGAGTGGGAGGACGGCGTCCGCGACTTCCACAAGACCGAACGCGCCGTCACCACCGCCAGCTTCGCCCAGGTCCGCAAGCCGATGTACGCCTCTTCGAAAGAGGCGTGGAAGCGCTACGAGACCCAGCTCAAGCCGTTCTTCGACGCCTACGGCAAGGCCTGATCAGCCCGTCGGATAGCGTTCGCGCATGGCCTCGACGGACCAGCGGCACAGGCGCCGCAGCCGACCCTCGTCCAGATCCGACAGCCTGTTGAAGTAGAGGCAGGAGACGCTGGTCCTGTACTTGCCCAGCCCCTCCATCAGGTCCGGCCGCTCTGCGAAGCCGGGCATGATGTAGAGGGTCATGTTCGCCTTGCGCGGCGAGAACCCGATGATCGGCCAGTCGGCGGGCTTTTTGGTGGTGTTGACGTAGGTGTAGCGGCCGAAACCGATGATTGACGCTCCCCACATCACGGGCTTGTCGCCGGTGATCTCCTCCAGCAGGGTGCAGAGCTTCGCGGAGTCCTCGCGGCGGCCGGCGTGGTCGACCGAGGCGATGAAATCTTCCGGCGGGACTTCCGTCGGCCGGGTCTTGAGCTCGGACATCAGGCAGGCTCCGGGCGGCCGCGCGTGACCAGTTCGCCGCCAGTGTAACGCGGATCGTCCGTGACCTCACGCACCGCGAAGGCCGGCTGCGGAAAGGCCGCCATGGCCGCGTCGTCGGCGAACTCCGCCTCGGCGAGAAACAGCCCCGCGAGCGGCCCCTCGAACCGGTCGACCGACAGGGTGACGCCCTCCGCGGCGTAGTAGTGCCGCGTCTTGCGTATCACCCGTCCGGGCAGCTCCTCGAACAGCGCGTATTCCGCCTCCGTCAGATACAGGGTGGTGATCAGCCGCCGGTCCGGCGCCAGATCGGCCTTCTTCGACAGCCGCAGGATCGGCTCCCCGCCCCCGACCGGCGTCGCCCGCCGCAGCCGCAGCCGCGAGCCCTCGACATACAGATCCTCGATCGCCTCGGCCCGCACCACCGGCAGATCAGGAAGCCCGGCGCACAGCCACCGCCGCTCCCGCTCGGTCGCGGCGTACTTCTCCGGCTTGAGAAAGCCGAGGGCGGCGGGGTCGGCGGTCATCCCGTCCATCCCTCCGGCGCCCACCCCTCGGGCGCCAGTTCGAAGCCCGCGAAATCGAAGCCCGGCGCCACGGTGCATCCGACCAGGGTCCAGTTGCCCAGGCTCTCGGCCGCCTGCCACCGGCCGGCGGGGACGACGCCCTGCGGCCGCTCTCCCTTCGCCAGGTCGGGGCCCAGGGTCACTACCCCCTGCCCCTCGATGCTCAGAGCCAGCGGCGCTCCGGCGTGGAAATGCCAGACCTCAACCGCGTCCACGCGATGCCAGTGCGACCGCTCGCCGGCCCCGAGCAGGAAATAGATGGCGGTCGAGGCCGCGCGCCCGTCGATCAGACGCGGATCGCGGAAGGTCTCGCGATAGTGACCGCCCTCGGGGTGCGGTTTCAGTCCCAGCAGACGGATGATCCCGGCGGCGGTCACAGCGCCT
>JBGTSL010000062.1:0-8103 GCA_041940325.1 Brevundimonas sp. | reverse complement strand
GTTGCAGACCAGGATGTCGATCTTGCCGAAGGCGGCGTTGGTCTCGTCGACCAGCCGCTGCAGCTCCTCCTTCGAGGCGATATTGGCCGGGACTGCGATGGCCCGCCCCTCGCCGTGCTTCGCATTGATGGCCGAGGCGACCTCGTCGCAGGGGCCGGGCTTGCGCGAAGAGATCACCACCTTCGCCCCATGCTCAGCCAGCCGTTCGGCGATGGCCTTGCCGATGCCGCGAGACGAGCCGGTGATGACGGCGACCTGGCCGGTCAGATCGAACAATTCCATCGTTAACCTCGAAGAGTGGGGAGAATCCGTGCACCAAGCCTAGGCGAACTGTCCTGATACCCCGATACTCGGGCGATTCCATCCGGGAAGGCGGAACAACCGTTTCCATGCGCGCCCTCACTCAAGGCTTCCTGCTCTTCGGCTACATCTTCCTGGCCATGACGGTCGGCGCCTTCGTGTGGCGCGCGGGCCTCGGCGCCGGCGCGGGCGCGGCCGCCGGCATCGCCAGCCTCGGCCTGCTCGCCGCCATCCACACCTGGGTTTCAGGCAAGGCCGAACGCGCCTCGCTCAAGAATGAGATCGATCAGGTCCGCGACGCCCACCGCCTGCTCGCCGACGCCATGGAGTCGACCCAGGGCGCCCTGACCGAACTGGCCCAGGCCATCGAGACCGGAGCCCTGTCCTCGACCGAACAGCTGTCCGGCGAGGTCCGCATGCTGGAATCGCTGATCCAGCAGATGAGCGAGTCGATCGACGACCGCCTCGCCCGTCCGGCGGCCGCCAACCCGTTCGAGGCGAAGCACCAGGCCCAGTCCAACGCCCTGCTGCAGACCATCCACGAGGCGCTCAGCGAGAACCGCGTCGACCTCTATCTGCAGCCGATCGTCTCCCTGCCCCAGCGCCGGACCATCTTCTACGAGAGCTTCACCCGCCTGCGCGCCGCCGACGACCGGGTGATGATGCCGGCCGAATATCTCTCGGTCGCCGAGGGCGAGGGCCTCGTCCCGGCCATCGACAACCTGCTGCTGTTCCGCTGCGCCCAGATCGTCCGCCGCCTCGCCCGTCAGGACCGCAAGGTCGGCGTCTTCTGCAACGTCGCCCTGTCGTCGCTGGGCGACGAGACCTTCTTCCCCCAGTTCCTCGACTTCCTCAGCGAGAACCGCGACCTCAACCAGGCCCTGATCTTCGAGCTGGGCCAGGCCGTGTTCGACGCCCGCGGCGCCGTCGAGGCGCGCAACATGGCCAAGCTGGCCGATCTCGGCTTCCGCTTCTCGATCGACAAGGTCCAGACCCTCGACCTCGACTTCGCGGACCTTCAGCGCTCCGACGTCAAATTCATGAAGGTCGCCGCCGACCTTCTGATCGAACAGCTGCTCGACCTCGACGGCGCCGCCCCCCTGCCCGCCATGCGCGACATCCAGGCCGCCGACTTCGCCGGCCTGACGCGCCGTTACGGGATCGAGCTGATCGCCGAGAAGTGCGAGACCGAGCGTCAGATCGTCGACATCCTCGAGCTCGACATCTCGGTCGGCCAGGGCCACCTGTTCGGCGAGCCCCGCGCCATCAAGGAAGCCGTCCTCGCCGAGACCGATCCCCCCGCCGACTTCATCCGCTCGACCCTCCGCAGCGCCGACCACCGGCGGCGGTTCGGGTAGGGAAAAGCCCGGTCGGCCCATCGGCCGCGTCGCCCCCTGTGCCGCCCGGGGAATGCCGCGGCTCTTTCTGGAGGACCGACGGCCCCGGCCAGAGCCTCCGCAGGAGCCGGAAAAGTCAGGACGCAGACCACCGCCAGTCCCCTGTCGGCAACTCCAGCGACGGACAGTGGCGGATCCCTGCTTCTCCGAGGGGAAGGGGGTTCTTAAGGCAAGGCTGGTAGGGGCGTAGCCATGAAGCAGATCGACCAGATGCGTCGGCGGGCGGCGCGCTATCTCGCCGTGGAGGCGGTGGCGATCGCGCCGGCGAAGGGCCTGTTCTCGCTGAGCTTCGACGACTTTCCGGCCACGGCCTGGACCGAGGCGGGGCCGGTGCTGGCGGCGCACGGGGTCAAGGCGACCTACTATGTCTGCGGCGGCCTGTGCGACGGCGTGAACATGGAGCGCGACCAGTACCGGGTCGAACACCTGCAGGCGCTGCACGCAGCGGGGCATGAGGTCGGCTGCCACACCTTCGGCCATACCAGTGCGCTGAACATGGACCGGGAGGCGCTGCGACTCAGCCTCGACGCCAATGGGGCCTGGGTGGCGGAGCGGCTGGACGGCCACCGGATGACCACCTTCGCCTGGCCGTTCGGGGACGCGACGGTCGCGGCCAAGGGCGTGGTGCGGCGGCGGTTCGATCTGGCGCGGGGGGTGCGCGACGGGGTCAATGCCGGGCGCGAGGACCGGGCGCTGATCAAGTCGATCGGGCTGGAGAGCCGAAGATTGCCCGGTTACGACCTGGAGGCGCTGATGGCCGAGGCGGCGGAGCGGCGCGGCTGGCTGACGGCCTATGGGCACGACGTGAGCGACCGGCCGACGGATTACGGCTGCACGCCGGATGATCTGGACCGGGTGTTGCGGCTGGCGAAGGCGGCGGGGCTGGAGATCAGGCCGATCGGCGAGGCATGGTCGCTGGTTCGCACGGCGGCCTGAGGTAGACTCCCGAAGGGACCGTCTACAGTGGAAAGAGTCTACCGAGTCTACCTGTCGCCGCGTGTCCATGAACAAGCATGGCACGGCTGTGCGTCAGAATCGGTCGTGCGGCTTCGAAACGATGAAGACAGGGCGCGTCAGGCGGCCTGCGCCATCTCCGCGGCCTTGCGCGCATCGGCCCATTTGATCAGCGCCGCCCTCGGCCAGGCGACGATCCACGAGCGGGCGGTGTATTCGCCCTTCTCGATCAGGGCGGCGCGGGTCGGGGAGCTGGTCGCGGCGCGCTGGGTGTGGATGTCGCCGGGGCCCTGGTGGACCATGAAGGCGCCGTGCTTCAACGGGTTGAGCCGCAGGTAGGCGAGGCGCGGGCTGATCTGCTCCAGCGGCGGGTCGTAGAACCAGGACGAGCCGAGCATGCCGGCCATCTCCGGGCGGCGTTTGAGGATCTCGGCGGCGGTCGCCCAGGCGCGGTCCCAGCCGGCCTCGTTGAAATCGGACAGTTCGCGGCTCTCGGTATGGACCTCCAGCCATGGCTTCCAGGCCTGGGCGGCGGCGTAGGCGGGGATGACCGACCAGCCCCAGCCCTCGCGCGCGTGGCGCAGGATCTGGCCCGGGCCCATGGGCGAGCTGAGGTCGATCATCTGGGTGTGGGCGCCGGGCACGCTGAGGACCAGCGAGATGCGCACATCCTTGGCCCAGAAGTCGCGGTCGTAGGGATCGGCGGCGGCGGTCAGGAAGTCGGCGAGGCGGCCGATCCATTCGGGATAGAGCTCCAGCACGGCGGCCGGGAGGTCGGCGGCGGGGACGCGGGCGGGCATCTCCAGCGCCCAGAGGGCGACGAGGGCGCGGCGGCAGTCGTCGGTCAGAGTCTCGCCAAAGGCGGCGCGCAGGGCCTCCTCGGCGCGGTGGCCGGGCTGGTCGAAATCCCAGTGCGGAGCGGAGGCGGCGGCCGCGTCGGCGGCGGCGTCCTTGAGCGCGTGCAGGCTGGCCCGATCGTCGGGCGAGACCCGGGCCAGCACGGCCTCGAAGGCGGCGATCTGAGCGGGGGTCAGGATGTCCATGCCGCGACGATACACAACGCCGGTTGGCCGACCGTTAAGGCCGGACACGAAAAAGGCGGCGGGCCGGAACCCGCCGCCTTAAATCGTGGTCGCCGGCGGCCGATCAGTCCGCTTCGGCCGCTTCCGGGGTCGCCGCCTCGGGATGACCGGCGGGCATCCCGGGGCCGTCCTTGACGGCCGTCGTCGGCGGCGGGGTGTCGTCGGCGGTCTCTTCCGCGTCGCCCTGGGCGGCGGCGTTCGGGTCGAGCAGCTTGTCGATCACATAGATGCCGCCGTTGCCGGCATCGATGGCCGGATCGGTGACCGTCGCGTCGGCGATCCGGATGGCCTCGCCCGTTCCATCAATCTCGACCTCGATGCCGCCGGCGGTGGCGATCGGGCCGCGCGCGCCCATGATCTGCTCAGGCGTCAAGTCAGCGACAAGCACATGGTAGAGCATCAGGTTGCGCAGCTCCTGGGCGTTCGCCGGAGCCAGCAGGCGGGTGCGCTCGGCCTCGGGCAGGGCCGCGAAGACCTCGTCGGTCGGGGCGAAGATGGTGATGCGGTCGCGCGTCGCCAGGGTCTCGGTCAGTTGGGCCTGGTCGAAGGCCTGCAGCAGGGTCGAGAAGCGGCCGTGCGCCTTGAGCACCTCGATCACGTTCTCCGACGAAATGGGCGGCAGGGCCTGGGCGGCGGCGTCGGCGGCCCGCGCGGTCTGGGCCGGAGCGGTCTGAGCCATGACGGCCGGAGCGGCCAGCAGAGCAGTAGCGGCGGCCGCAGTGAGAAGTTTGATACGAAGCATGAGTATCCCCTTTGTTCTTCAAGAGACCGCAACGCAAAGCAGCGGGCGGCGGTGTCGATGAAAATTGTCCCGGAAAAAACCGTGACGCTCTTCTGAGTTCCATATTGGCGCCGGCATGCGGCGAAACATCCCGCATGGGAAGGTCATCTCAAGACGATTCCGGGACGACCTGCACAATACCGGCGATATGTCGCCTTAAAGCTTGGCGCGGCCGTAACTAACCCAGATTCGCCGGAGCGATCCACCATCGGGGGCGATCGGTCGCCAGACGGCGGCCCGCGGAGGCTGCGGCGGCCGGGGTGTCGAACAGGGCGAAGACGGTGGCGCCGGAGCCCGACATGCGGACCAGGCGGACCCCGGGGAGGCTCGCCGCGGCGGCGAGGGCGTCGCCGATGGCGGGGGCGCGGGCGACGGCGGGCGGCTGCAGGTCATTACGCTGCGCGGCGAGCCAGTCGATCACCGTGGCGGCGCTCCAGTTGGCGGGCGGCGGGAATTGGTCGGCGGCGGCGACCGGGCCGGCGTCGTAGGCGCGGTAAACTTCGCCGGTCGGCGAGGCGACGCCGGGATTGATCAGCAGGGCGGGCAACAACGGCAGGCGCGGCTCGGGGGTCAACCGCTCTCCCCGGCCCTCGGCCCAGGCCGTCCGGGCATGCAGGCACATGGGGCCGTCGGCGCCGATCGTCGCGGCGATGTCGGCCAGGGCGTCATTCGTCAGGGGCAGGTCGAGGCGGTCGCGAGCCAGTTTCAGCGCGGCGCCCGCGTCGGACGAACCGCCGCCGAGGCCGGCCGCGATGGGCAGGCGCTTGTCGAGGGTGACGGCCAGCGGGGGCTCGCCGGTCCCCGCGGCGGCGCCCAGCGCGCGCAGGGCGCGGAGGATCAGGTTGTCGTCCTGCCCCGCCAGTTCCGGCGCGAACGGTCCCTCGACGGTCAGCGACAGGCGATCAGCCGCCTCCACCGTCAGCCGGTCGCCGATGTCGGCGAAGGCGACGAGGCTGGCCAGCGGATGCCAGCCGGCGGCGTCGACCGGGCCGACGTGGAGGAACAGATTGACCTTGGCCGGGGCGAGGGCCGTGCGCGTCGCCATGCCTCAGGGCTGGCTGCCGGTGACCGGCGGCGAGGGCAGGCCGCGCGCCAGCTTCTGCTCGACCTCGGCGCGGCGTTCGGGTTCGGGCTCGAGGGTCAACACCCGGTTCCACTGCCAGCCGGCCTCGCGAGTGCGGCCGACGCGCCAGTAGGCGTCGCCGAGATGATCGTTGATCTCGGCGTTGGCGGGCTGTTTGGCGACCGCCTCCTCCAGCGTTTCGACGGCCGTCTCGTACTGGCCGCGCCGGAACTGGGCCCAGCCGAGCGAGTCCTGGATGTTGGCGTTGCGCGGGTCGGCCGCGAAGGCGCGGGCTATCATCTCGGCGCCCTGTTCGACGCGGCGGCCGCTGTCGACCCACAGATAGCCGAGGTGGTTGAGCAGTTGCGGGTTCTCAGGATCCATCTGCAGGGCCGCCCAGAGTTCAGCCTCAGCCTCCTCTATCCGGCCCAGCTGTTCGAGGGCGCGGCCACGCTCAAAGCGCAGCTCGGCCGACTGGTCGGCGGTATTGACGTTGGGCCGGTTGAGCACCGCCAGCGCCTCCTCGAAGCGTCCGAGCCTGGAATACTGGCTGGCCAGCAGGCGGGCGACGACGCCTTCGTTGGGGGCGGCGGCGTCGGCGCGGATGAAGGCCTCCAGCGCCTGGTCGTGACGGTCCTCCGCGACGAGGTTGACCCCGAGGCCGAGCTGGGCGGCGGCGTAGATGATGGGATTGGCGGCGCTCACCCGGGCGAAGGCGGCGCGTGCGGCGTTGTCCTCATGAGACTCGTCGAGGCTTTCGGCCAGCCGGAGCAGGATGGTGTCGTCCGGATGCAGGGCCGCCGCGAAATGCAGGTAGATGGCCGATAACTGGTGGATGTCGACCTGGCTGGTTTCCATGGCCGCAAAGGCCAGGGCGTCGGCGGCGACCTGACGCGTGGTCGGCGCGGCGGGAGGCCGACCCCCTGCCCGCAGGCGGCGGATGGCGGCGAGGGCCCGGGGATCAGGCGCCTCCCCGGCCAGGGCGGCGGCGTAGACCTCCAGCGCCTCGTCCCGTCGGCCCTGGCGCTCGAGGAAGGCGCCGTACTGGATGCGGAACAGGCGGGCGCCGTCGGCCGGGTCAAGCACGGCCCGGTATTCGGCCTCCGCCTCGGCGGGACGCTGGCGAGCCTCGAGGAGCTGGGCCCGCTGGGCGCGGAGGATCAGGCCGCCGGTCTGGCTGACGAGGGCCTCGACCGGAACGAGGGCGGCGTCCCAGTCGCCGCCGGCGGCGGCGACCGCCGGAGCCAGATAGGTCGATACGGGCCCGTAGGGATCGGGGAAGGAGTCGGCCCGCATCAGGGTCAGCGCCGCCTGACCGTCGCCGTCACGGAGGGCCTGGACTACCGAGGCGAGGCGCCCGGCCCCGGCGAACAGGGGCGTCTCCGAGACGAAGGGCGCCAGGCGCACCACGGCGTCGAGGTCGCCAGAGAACAGGCTGGCGAGGAAGGCCTCGCCGCCGAGCTGGGGCTGTTCCGGGGTCAGGGCCTGGCTGCGGGCGAGGAGCTCGGCGCCGGCGGCCTGCTCGCCCCTGAGGCTGGCGACGCGACCGGACAGGTAGAGGCCATAGGCGGACTGGCCGTCGGCGGTGAAGGGCGCGGGCGACCAGACCTCGGGGATGGGCGGCGTGGCGGGTTCGGCCGGCAGGGTGACGGGTCCTGTTTCGGCGTCTTCCTCCGGCTCGACGACGATCGCCGGCGCGCCGCCGGGCGCCGGTTCGGCCGACAGCGGCGGCGGCTCTGCGGCGGGGCTCTCCTGCGCCGCCGCGGGCGCGGCGAAGGCCAGAAGAGCGCAGCCGGAGAGGAGCAGGCGAAGGGAGATGGGACGCATGACCGGAACCCTTCCCGGATTATGCGGCGGCGACAAGGCCTCTCGCTTTCGAGGCTGTCACATATTCGGGTAGTTGGGGCCGCCGCCGCCCTCGGGCGTGGTCCAGACGATGTTCTGCGACGGATCCTTGATGTCGCACTTCGGATCCGTCTTCGCCGCCTCGTCGCCGTAGACCACCTCGTAGACGCCGGCCGGACAGTACAGGCGCGCCGGCTCGCCGTATTTCGGCAGGTTGACCTGGATCGGCACGGACGGGTCGAGCAGCTTGAGGTGTGCGGGCTGGTCCTCGGCGTGGTTGGTGTTGGAGACGAACACCGAGGACAACTTGTCGAACGACAGTACGCCGTCGGGTTTCGGATAGGCGATGGCCTTGTGCTTCGAGGCCGGTTCGGTAGAGGCGGCGTCGGTCTTTTTGTGCTTCAGCGTGCCGAACAGCGACAGGCCTCCGAACAGCGTCTGGAACCACATGTCCAACAGGCCGAGCGCGCCGCCGAGGGTGGTGCCGAAACGGGTCAGCAGCGGCTTGGCGTTGCGGACGCGCTTCAGCTCCTGGAAGACCCAGCTTTGCTCATAGGCGGACTGGTATTCGTCGAGCCGGTCGCCCGAACGCCCCGCGACCACGGCCTCGTAGGCGGCGTCGGCGGCCAGCATGCCGGTCTTCATGGCGTTGTGGCTGCCCTTGATGCGCGGCACGTTGAC
>JBGTSL010000061.1:0-8220 GCA_041940325.1 Brevundimonas sp. | reverse complement strand
GTCGAGGCGGCGGTCACCGCCAGGGCGCTCGGCCTGCTGGCCCCGGCGGACAAGGCCGCCATGGCCGGCTACGGCAGTTTCGAACAGACGGTGGATGCGCTGGAGGCGGCGGTGACTCCGGGGCCGTACATTCTCGGCGACCGCTTCTCGGCGGCGGACATCTATGTCGGCAGCCAGATCATCTGGGGCCTGCAGTTCGGGACCCTGCCCGACCGCGAGACCTTCAAGGCCTATGCGGCGCGTCTGTCGGGGCGCGAGGCGGCCGTCCGGGCGCGCGGGATCGACGACGCGCTGGTGGCGGCGGCCCAGGCGAACTGAGGCTCAGGCGAACTGAGGTTCGGGATCAGCCCTGGGCGGGGCGCAGGCCGGACGTGGCGCTGGCCTGTTGGACCTGCGGGCGGCGCTCGCCACCGGCGGCGATGATGCGGTCGATCCGGGCCTTTTCTGCGCGGAAGGCGACCAGATCGGCCCCCGACAGTTCGACGCCCTCGGTGGTGCGGACGCCGGCCGGATTGATGCGCCGGCCGCCGCGCCAGATTTCATAATGCAGGTGCGGACCGGTCGAGGCGCCGGTCGAGCCGACGTAGGCCACGACCTGGCCCTGACGGACCCGCTGGCCGGCGCGCATGCCCGAGGCGTAGCGCGACAGGTGGCCGTAGCCGGTCTCCAGACCGTTCGAATGGCGGATGCGCAGCCAGTTGCCGTAGCCGCCCCAGCGCCGGGCCTCGACCACCACGCCGTCGGCGGGGGCCACGACCGGCGTGCCGGTGCCGGCGGCGAAGTCGATGCCCTGGTGCATCTTGCGGTAGCCGGCGATCGGGTGGCGGCGGAACCCGTAGGACGACGAAACGCGGAAGCCGCGCTCCAGCGGGGTGCGCATGAAGGCCGAGCGGGTGTTCTTGCCCGTGGCGTCGAAATACTGCGGTTCCTTCGCCCCGGCGGGCTGGAAGCGGTAGAAGGCCACGCCCTTCAGCTCGGCGTAGAGCAGGCCGTCGTTGCCGATGGTGCGGCCGTTCTCGGTGACGGTGCGGCCGTAGACATAGGTGAAGTCGTCCGAGGCGCGGATGTCGCGGTCGAGGTCGAACTTGTGCGAGAACAGCTGGCCGGCCTTGCGGCGAACGGCGGCGGGGACGCCCTCGCGCTGGGCCGAACGGGACAGCGAGCCCTCGACCTTGCCGTTGAGGACGACGATCTCGTGGGAGACCTTTTCCTCGAGCGCGCGCAGGCGCAGGGCGCCGTCGAAGGTGCGCGAGACGGTGACCTGGCTGGCCGGGCCGGTGCGCATGGTCAGGCCGATCAGGCGGGGGTCGCCGCGGCCGCCGCGGGGCTTGGCGATGGCGGTTTCGAAACGGAGACCGGCGCGGATCTCGCTCATGTCCATGGCGTTGGACAGGGTGGCGGCGATGGCCGAGGCCTCTTCGGCGGCGATGCCGGTGCGGCGGACCGCTTCTTCAAAGGTTTCGCCGCGGCGAATCTGGACGGGAATGGCTTCCGGGGCGGTGAGACCGGCGGGGGTGCCGGCGGCGGCGAAGGCAAGAGCCTCGATCTGGGCCATCTGTTCCGCGGTCAGCGGCGGAACCTCTTCAGCCTGGGCGGGCTGGTAAACACGACCGGCGAGAAGGGCCACCGAGAGCGCTGCAACCGCCGTGAGAGCATGAGGCGCCAGACGCATCGGTTGGCGACGTGGATCGAACTGAGCCATCGGTCCCCGAAATTCAACGACGCCTGCCGGCGCCCAAGCCACTGAAGCAAGGATCGCGCCTGAAGAAGCCCCCGACGCGAGACAGGCCGTATAACCCGTCGATCCCATCATGGGAAGACAGATCGTTACAGACCGTTAACCGGCGCCGTTACCAACGGTAAACGCTATCGGCCTCGCCAGCTTATCCTCGGGAGCGAACAGTGTATTGACGGCGTTCAGCCAGGGTATTCGGGTCCAGTTCGCCGCTCCGCCTTGATATCGCCGCCTCTGCATTCAAAGTGGCTGATGCGCCACTGTACTGTGTTTCTCTAGTCACGCCTGCTGTGCTGTTCCAGGAGTCCGGTTTGTTCATCGTCCAGGTTTCGGCATGAGCGACGCCCCCGAGTCCGCCCCCATGACCGCGCCCGGCCGGCCGCCTGCGCGCCGGGGTGGCCCTGTGCGTGCTCGCCGTCCTGATCGGCCTGCTCTACCTCAACCGCCGGGCCGCGACGCGCCAGATCCTCGTCGGCTGGCTGGAGCGGCAGGGCGTCCCCGCCGACATGGAGATCGAGCGCGTCGAGCTGGACGGCATCGTCGCCAGCATCCGCATCGGCGATCCCCGCAATCCCGACGCCGTGGTCGAACGGGTCGAGGTCGACTACGCCATCGGCTCGCCGTGGTCGAAGGCGGGTCTGGGCGTCTCCCCCACCCGCATCCGCCTGGTGCGGCCGGTGCTGCGCGCCTCGTTTCGCGACGGCGAATTTTCGCTGGGCAGCCTCGATCCGCTGGTCGAGCGCTTCACCGGCCGCCCGCCGCGGCCGGATGTGCGCGGGCCGCTGGTGCTGGTCGAGCAGGGACGGGTCCGCCTCGACACCGAATACGGGCCCGTCAACGTGCTCGGCGACGCCCGCATCGACGACGGCAAACTGATCCGGCTCAGCGCGCGGATGCCGTCGGCCAATCTGAAGAGCGGCGACATCGAGGCCCGCGCCCTCGTCGCCACCCTCGCCGTGAGCACGACCGGCGACCGCATGACCCTGCGCGCCACGGCCACCGCCGACCGGGCGACCCTGCCGGGCGTCTCCGGCGCGGGGACGCGGCTGACGGTGACCGGCGACCTGCCCTATCCTGATCTGGAGCAGCGTCGGGGCGACGGGCGGGCGCGGATGGACATCGGCCTCGTCGCCGCTCGCCTCGACGCCGGCGAGATCGCCGCCCGTGACGCGGTGGTCGATATCGGCTTCGACGGCCAGACGTCGGGATGGCTCGAGACCTTCCGCATCGCCGGCGATGCCGACGCCGATGTCCGCGCCGCCCGGCTGGATGGCGCGGATGTGGACGCCACGGTCGCCGCCCTCCGCTGGACCGACGCCCGGACCGTTCTCGCCCGGGACGACGAGGGTTTCGGCTGGCGCATCGACGGCCCCGCCCGGATCTCCGCGGCCCGGGCTTGGGGCGCGGGGCTGGACGGCTCGGGCGTGGTGCTGAGCTCGCGTGACCTGACCGCCGGCGGGCGCGGCGCCGCCTTCGAGGTGACCGGTCCCCTGGCCCTGGCCGCGAACCGGCTCGACTGGGGCGAGCTGTCCCTGGCCGGCGCGCGGGGTTCGGCCGGTCTCGAGCTGGTCTCCGACGCGGGTTTGCGGGCGCGGGTCTCGGGCGGGCTGCGGTCCGGCCGCGGCGCCTGGCCGCTGTTCGGACCGGCGGCGCGCGACGACGGCGCCGACCTGACGGAGATGAAGCGGGCGCTGGCCGACTTCGCGGTCGACCTGCCCGCCTTCACCGTCGTCTCCGGCGGCGGCGGAACGCGGGTGACGCTCGACCGGCCCGCGACCCTGCGCCCGGCCAACGGCGGGGTGCTGACCATCCGGCCGGGCAGGGGGCCGATCTTCGCCGCAGCGCCCGGCCAGAGGGGCGGCGGCAGCCTCGCCCTGACCGCCACCCGCGGTCGGGGCCTGCCCGAGGCGGCCTTCGCCATCCCCGCCTGGCGTCTGACGCCCGACGGCTTCACCGCCGATCTCGACGGCCGCGCCGCGCTGGATTTCGAGCTGGCGCGCGGGATCGCCCTCGACACCCGCGGCCGGCTGACCTCGTCCGGAGGCCGGGTGACCTATGTCGCGGCCGGATGCACGCCGCTGACGGTCGAACGGCTGGAGCTCGGCGAGAACGACGTAGTCGACCTGTCCGGCCGGGCCTGCCCGATCGACCGGCCGCTGGTCGACATCGCCGGCGGGCGCTGGCGGGCCGACGGCGCCCTGTCCGGGGTCGACGCCGCCGCCCCCTTCCTGGCCCTGCAGTTCCGCGACGCCCGGGGCCGGTTCGCGGCGACCGGCGGTCCGGCCGGGCTGGGGCTCGAAACCCGTGTCGACAGCGCGACCGTCGCGGACGCCACCGCGCCGCTGCGCTTCAACCCGCTGACCGCCTCGGGGTCGGCCCGGCTGGCGAACGAGGACTGGACCGGCGCCTTCGACCTGTCCCGGGACGGCGTCAGCCTCGGCCGCCTCGCTCTGGCCCACGACGGACCGAGCGGCGCGGGCGGCCTGACCATCGACGCTCCATCGATCGTCTTCGCCGAGGGCGGGCTGCAGCCGGCCGACCTCAGCCCGCTGGCCGGAGACTTCGTCGGTTCGCCGGCGACCGGCTCCGTCGCCTTCGAGGGTCGCGTCGACTGGCTCGCCGAGGCCGAGGGCTCCAGCTCGGGCCGCCTGACCATCCCCAACCTCGATTTCGTCAGCCCCGCCGGCCCGGTGAAGGGGCTGAAGGGGACCATCGACTTCACTAGCCTGGCCCCGCTGGTCACCGCCCCGGGCCAGAGACTTACGGCCGATGTGCTTGAGTCCGTCGCGCCCCTGACCGACGTCGAACTGACCTTCGGCCTCGACAAGGCGGGGGTCACATTCGAGGGCGGCGACCTGACGCTGGCCGGGGGGATCGTCCGCGTCGAACCCTTCGTCCTGCCGCTGGACCGCAGCCAGCCGTTCGGCGGCGTCATCGTGCTGGAGAACGTCCAGCTGGGCGAGATCATCGCCGGCTCGGGCTTCGGCGACTCGGTGACGCTGGACGCGGTGGTGTCCGGCCGTCTGCCGTTCACCTCCGATCCGCAGGCGGGCATCCGCATCTCGGGCGGGACCCTGGCCGCCGTCCAGCCGGGCCGGCTGTCGATCCAGCGCGAGGCGCTCAGCGGACTCGAGGCCGGCGGCGGCGGCGAGGGGGTGCCGCCCAACACCGTTCAGGATCTGGCCTACCAGGCCATGGAGAACCTGTCGTTCGACATCCTTTCGGCCGAGGTCAACAGCCTCGACGAGGGCCGCATCGGGGTGCTGTTCCGCATTCGCGGACGGCACGACCCGCCGCAGCATCAGGAGCTGCGCGTCGGCATCGCCGAGTTCATCAGCCGGGAATTCCTGAACCGCGAACTGCCGCTGCCGTCGGGCACCGGCATCGACCTGACGCTCGACACCACCCTCAACCTGAACCAGCTGATCGGCGATCTGCTCGAGCTGAACCGGGCCCGCAACGGCGAGCCTTCGGGCCGGCCTTGATCGCGCCCTCGCGGCCGTTCAGAACCCATTCACACCGCGCGGCGTTAGATCGGCGTGGATCAACGGAGACCGCCGCCATGACCCGGACGCCCATGCGCCTAGCCCTGATCGGCCTGATCGCCGCCGTCGGCGCCGGCGCCTGCACGCCCACGGTCCGGCTCCAGGTCGACCCGATCCAGATCTACGCCAAGCTGGACGCCGATGTGCGCGTCCGCCTCGACAAGGAGCTTCAGGACCTCCTCGCCGAGAACCCGAACCTGTTCTGATGCGAAAGTCGCCTCCGATGTCCTTCCGCAAGCTCTTCGTCGTCGCCGCCGCCGTCGCCGCGCTGGGCGTGGCCGCGGGCGCCGCCTTCGCGCAAACCGCGCAGCAGAAGGCGCTGATCGACTCCGCCAAGGTCGAGGGCGTGGTCGGCGAGCAGGCCGATGGCTATCTCGGATTCCGCGTCGCCTCGTCCGACCCCGCCCTGGTGCAGGCCGTCACCGTCACCAACGACGCCCGCCGCGAGGCCTACGCCCGCCGCGGCCAGGCCGCCGGCACCACCGGCGCCGTCGCCGGCGCGCGGATGTTCGAGAGCCAGCTGCTGCCGCGCATCAGCTCCGGCGAATGGTACCGCAACGCCCAGGGCCAGTGGGTCCAGCGCTGATCGCGACTTGATCCACCGGCCGGATTGACGCAAAAGCCGCGACCTCAAGGACCCGGCCCGACCGGGTGGCTAGCCCGGCCGCCGATCCGCCGGGAAACCTGAGCGAGCCCGCCGCCCGGCGGTCCGCACAAGCGTCAGTCTGTTCCCATGTCCGTCTTCGCCTCGGCGCGCCAGCAATGGCTCGCCAACCCCCGCCGCGATCTGCTGGCGGGCACGGTCGTCGCCCTTGTCCTGATCCCCGAGGCCATCGCCTTCTCGATCATCGCTGGCGTCGACCCCGCCGTCGGCCTCTACGCCAGCTTCGTCATCGCCGTAACCATCGCCTTCACCGGCGGCCGTCCGGCCATGATCAGCGCCGCGACCGGGGCCATGGCCCTGCTGATGGTCACCCTCGTGAAAGACCACGGCCTCGAATATCTGTTCGCAGCCTCCCTGCTGTGCGGGCTGATCCAGATCGTCGTCGGACTGGCGAAGCTGGGCCGCTACATCAAATTCGTCTCGCGCAGCGTCATGACCGGCTTCGTCAACTCGCTTGCCATCCTGATCTTCCTCGCCCAGATGCCCGAGCTGATCGGCGCTAACTGGCAGACCTTCGCCCTCGTCGGCGCGGCGCTGGCGATCATCTACGGCCTGCCGCGCATCACCAGGGCCGTGCCCTCGCCGCTGGTCGCCATCGTCCTGCTCAGCGGCTTCGTGATCTGGAGCGGCATCGACGTGCGCACCGTAGGCGACATGGGCCAGATGCCCTCGACCCTGCCGTTCTTCCAGATCCCGACCGTGCCGCTGACCTGGGAGACCCTGACCATCATCGGTCCGGTGGCGGCGACCTTGGCCTTCGTCGGCCTGCTGGAAAGCCTGCTCACCGCCAACCTGCTCGACGACATCACCGACCGACAAGGACCGCGAGACGCGGGGGCAAGGGATCGCCAACGTCCTGTCACCCCTGTTCGGCGGCATGGCCGGCTGCGCCATGATCGGCCAGTCGATCATCAACGTCACCTCCGGCGCCCGCGGCCGGCTGTCGACGCTTTGGGCCGGCCTGTTCCTGCTGTTCCTGATCCTCGTTCTGCAGGACTGGGTCGCCCGCATCCCGATGGCGGCGCTGGTGGCGGTGATGATCATGGTCTCGGTCGGCACCTTCGACTGGGGCTCGGTGCTGCGCCTGCGCTCGACGCCGCTTCAGTCGTCCATCGTCATGGTCGCTACGACGGCCACCGTGGTCCTGACCCACGACCTGTCCAAAGGGGTGGTGCTGGGCGTGGTCCTCTCGGCCATCTTCTTCATGCGCAAGGTCGGCAAGACCATCGTCGTGGAGGAGATCGAGACGCCGGAAGAGGGCGTGCTGCGCTACCGCGTCACCGGCAATCTGTTCTTCGCCTCGGCCGACGTCTTCGCCGCCGCCTTCGAATATCATGGCCACCCGGTCCGGGTTCAGATCGACATGAGCGGGGCCCACCTGTGGGACCTGACCGGCGTGGCGGCGGTCGACAAGGTGGTGTTCCGCTATCGCCGCCAGGGCGCCGAGGTCGACGTCACCGGCATGAACAAGGCCGCCCGCACCCTCGTCGACCGGGTCGGCAAACACGACAAGAGCCATCTGCCGGGGGCCACCGCGGCGCACTGAGCCGGCGGCCCCCGTAGTTCTACCAGGGTGTCCCCGGCAACCCGGCGCTAATAGGGTCGCGCGATGACTCCCTTCCGCATTTTTCTCATCGCCGCCGGCGTCGCCGTCGGTTCGGTCGTTCTCATCACCTTTGCATGGACCGCCATCGGCGGCGGCGCCATGCCGATCCACGGCGTGGTCGCCCTGTCGCTGGGCGTGGCCGGCACCATCGCCCTCGCCTGGGTCCTGATGGCCCTGGCCTTCAAGTCAGATCGCGACGGCTGGGACGATCGCGCCGACCGCACGGGCAGCGCCGACGTCGAGACGCCGGACAAGCCTTGAGCGCGGCGGCCGGGCGCGCGATAGGTCGCCCATGACCGATACGAGCGACCCGCGCCCCTCCACCCTCACCTACGCCGGCTATCTCGCGCTCGACGACCTGCTCTCGGCCCAGCATCCGATCTCGAACGAGCACGACGAGATGCTGTTCGTGATCCAGCACCAGGTCACCGAGCTGTGGCTCAAGCAGCTGATCCACGAGCTGCGATCGGCGATCGACCTGATCGGATCCGACGAGCTGGCACCGGCACTCAAGCGACTGGCGCGCATCAAGGCGGTCCAGAAGCAGCTGTTCGAGCAGTGGGCGGTGCTGGAGTCGCTGACGCCCGTGGAGTACCTGCAGTTCCGCGACGCCCTCGGGCGGGCGTCGGGCTTCCAGTCCGCGCAGTACCGCACCGTCGAGTTCCTGCTC
>JBGTSL010000060.1:0-8271 GCA_041940325.1 Brevundimonas sp. | reverse complement strand
CCCGAACCCGAGGGGCCCATGACCATGGTCAGGTCGCCGTGGCGGGCGTCGAAATCGACGCCCTTGAGCACCTCGATATGGCTCTTGCCGGACTTGAAGCGCTTGACGAGACCCTTGGCCTCGATGGCGAAATCGCCGTGCTTGCCGTGCACCTTGGTCGTCATCATCGCAGGAGATCCGCCGGCTGGCTGTTCTTGAGGATGCCCAGCGACAGGAGGCCGGACAGCATGGAGATGACGATCAGACCGCCGCCGACGACGACCAGCAGCATGAACGGCAGGGCGATGATGACCGCATTGGCGGCGGCCAGAAGGGACACCAGCCAGGTCAGGAAAATGGCGGCGGCGACGCCGACGATGCCCACCCAGAAGCTGAGCTCCAGCACGATCCAGCGCAGTGAGCCCATGCCGACGCCGAGGGCCCGCAGGGAGGCGAACTCCTTGATGTTGGCCATGATGGCGCCGCGCAGGGTCTGCCAGGTGATGGCGACGCCGATGATGGTGCCCAGCACCACGCAGCCGCCGATGATGATGACGAGAATACCCTCTTCGAACATGCCGGCGGCGTTGGCCTCGGCGAGCTCCTGACGGGTCCAGGCCCGCCATTGGCCGTTGCCCATGGCGTTGAGTTCGCGCGCGACCGCCTCGGCGCGTTCGGGGTCGCTCAGCTTGACCATCAGCGGACCGACGCGGGGGCCGGTGTCGGCCTGGCCGACCATGCGAAGGGTGTCGCGCGACATGATGACGGTGGGCTGCATCATGTTGGGATAGCCGCGGGTGACGCCGACGAGGGTCACGGTCTGTCCGTTGTAGAGCGCCTTCTCGCCAAGGCTCACGCCGAGCTTCGGCAGGTCGGTCTCGTCGACGGCGACGGTGTACGGCTGGCGCAGGGCGTCCACGAGCTCCTGCGAATAGTCCACCGGGATGGTCACCGCGTCCGGCGTGGTGTCGATGATGCGGGTCTGGACGAAATTCATTTTGGCCGAACCGGCCTTGGCGCGGTCCGCCTGGGACTGGGTCGGGTCGACGTTCTTGACCGACTGGAAGGATCCGCCGGCGCCGTCCAGCGGCTGGACCTCGACCACCTCGTCATGATTGTAGACGAGCGGAATGAACCGGCGCGGCACGCCGGACGGCCCGCTCATGATGTTCTTGGCGCCGGGCTGCAGCACCATGACGTCGGCGCGCGACCGCTCGATCTGGGCCGTGAAGCCCTTGCCGATGCCGATGAAGACGCCGGTCATGGCCAGCACCAGCACCCCCGACAGCGCCAGGGCCATCACCGCCGCCATGTAGCGGCGCCACTCATAGAGCAGGGTGGAGAGTGCAAGAGACATTGGCTGGATCGGCCCCCGGGTTTCGCCGCTATCTGACGGCCTGACGGATAAGGGCCAAGTTAAATCGGGTTAAGGCCGTGTGGACGGGGTTCATTCATCGGCGGTATGGATGATGGCTGTTCTGACCTGGCCGGAGCTCCGGCTGCCCCCTGGAGTCGTCCAAATGATCCTTCGTTCGCTTCGCGCCGCCATGGCCGCGACCGCCTCAATCGCCGCCGTGGCCGGGGCCGTGGTCATCGTCGCCGCCCCGACCGCCGCCCAGGCCGACGAAGGGATGTGGACCTTCGACAATTTCCCGATCCAGACCGTGAATCAGAAATACGGCACGCAGATCGACCAGGCGTGGCTTGACCGGGTTCGCAACGCCTCGGTGCGGATCCAAGGCTGTTCCGCCTCCTTCGTCTCCGACGAGGGCCTGATCCTGACCAACTGGCACTGCGTCGTCGGCTGCGCCCAGGAGCTCTCCAACGCCCAGCGCGACTATGTGAAGAACGGCTTCACGGCGGGGACCCGCGAGGAAGAGGTGCAGTGCCCCGGCCAGACGGCGGAGGTGCTGACCGAAATCACCGACGTCACCGACCGGGTCCGCGCCGCCGGCGAAGGGCTCGAGGGCGCCGCGTTCAATGCCGCCCGCCAGGCGGCGGTCAACCAGATCCAGACCGAGGCCTGCGCCGGTGACCCGAAGTTCAACTGCCAGGTAATCAGCCTGTATCGCGGCGGGCAGTACAGCCTGCACAAATTCCGCAAGTACGATGACGTCCGGCTGGTCTTCGCGCCCGAAAACCAGGCGGCCTTCTTCGGCGGCGACCCCGACAATTTCAACTTCCCGCGCTACGCCCTCGATGCCGGGTTCCTGCGCGCCTACGAGGACGGCCAGCCGGTCGAGTCGCCGAACTTCCTGAAGTGGAACGCCGAGGCGCCGGAGGAAGGCGATGTGACCTTCGTGTCGGGCAACCCGGGATCGACCTCGCGCCTGCTGACGATGAGCCAGCTGGAGCGCCTGCGCGACCAGCAGCTGCCGATCACCCTGATTCAGGCTTCGGAGCTGCGCGGCCGGCTGCTGGAATATTCGCTGACCGGCGAAGAGGCCAAGCGCGTCTCGTTCGATCCGATCTTCGGCCTCGAGAACAGCTTCAAGGTCTACTACGGCCAACAGGGCGCCCTGACCGATCCGGCCTTCATGGCCGCCAAGCGCGAGGCGGAGCAGGAACTGCGCGCCCGGGTCGCCGCCGATCCGAACCTGAAGCAGCAGATCGGCGATCCGTGGGCCGAGCTGGAGGCCGTCCAGGGCGTCGCCCGCGACCTCTACCTGCCCTACCGGCAGCTGGAGCAGTCCGCGGGCGGCGGATCGACCCTGTACCAGATGGCTCGCGCCCTCGTGCGTTCGGCCGGCGCCGACGACGCCCGCCGCGCCCGCCTCGCCGCGATGTTGGGCGAGGAGACGCCGATCTCGACCGACATGGAAGAGATCCGGATGCGCTACTGGCTGTCCAAGACGCGGGAATACCTGACCGTCGACAATCCGCAGGTGAAGGCGATGCTGGGCCGTGAAAGCCCGGAAGCCCTGGCCGAACGGCTGATCGAAGGGACGCGCCTCGACGAGGCCGACTTCCGTCGTCAGGCCGCCGGCATGACGCTGGAGGAGATGAAGGCGGCGGACCCGCTGCTGGCCTTCGTGGCGGCCAATGACGAGGCCGCCCGGGCGATCGCCGACCGCTGGGCCGCCGAGGTCAACGCCCCGACCGCGCGCGCCGCGGAGAAGGTCGCCCAGGCCCGCTTCGCCGTCTATGGCACCAACCAGTATCCCGACGCGACCTTCAGCCTGCGCCTGTCGTACGGCGAGGTCCGGGGCTGGACCTATCGCGGCGTGACGGTCCCGCCGTTCACCTACATCGGCGGCCTGTACGAGCGGGCCACCGGTTCGGAGCCGTTCAACCTGGCCCAGGCCTTCGCCGACGCCGAGCCGCGGGTGAACAAGGAGGTCGTCTACGACTTCGTCTCGACCAACGACATCATCGGCGGCAACTCCGGCTCGCCGGTGATCAACGCCGAGGGCGAGGTGATCGGCGCGGCCTTCGACGGCAACATCCACTCGCTGGGCGGATCGTTCGGCTATGACGGCGACCTGAACCGCACGGTGTCGGTCTCGACGGCGGCGATCACGGAAGCCCTGCGCACCGTCTATCCGAACCCGCGCATCCTCGGGGAGCTGGGCGTCGAATAGACCCGTCTCCTCCCTGTTGGCGAAGCCAATGGGGAGGGGGACCGCGAAGCGGTGGAGGGGTTGTTCCCGATCCGCCTTTCGTGGGTTAGCGTAAGATAGAAAGCCAACCGGAGGGGTCCGCGCACGGCGCTGGACCCCTCCACCACTTCGTGGTCCCCCTCCCCATCGCGGGCGATGGGGAGGAGACAGAACATGCGCCACACACTCGCCGCCTCCGTCGCCATTCTCGCCTTCGCCGCCGCCTCGTCGGCCGCCGCCGAGGAGGGGATGTGGACCTTCGACAACTTCCCGGTCGCGCGGGCCAACCAGACGCTCGGCACCAGCATCGACCAGGCGTGGCTGGACCGGGTGCGGCTGTCATCGGTGAAGTTCGGCGGCTGTTCGGCGGGGTTGGTGTCCGGCGAGGGACTGGTGATGACCAACAACCACTGCGTCGCCACCTGCGTGGCCAATCTATCGACGCAGGAGACCAACTACGCCGAGACCGGATTCACGCCACGCAGCCGTGAGGACGAGCTGAAATGTCCCGGCGGCTCGGCCGAGATCCTGACCGAGATCACCGACGTCACCGAGCGGATGCGTTCCGCGGGCGCCGGGCTGGAGGGTCAGGCCTTCACGCGAGCGCGCGACGCCGAGGCCGGCCGGATCGAACAGGAAGCCTGCGCCGGCGACGACAAGGTTCGCTGCCAGGTGGTCAGCCTGTACCGCGGTGGCCAGTTCAAGCTGTACAAGTACCGCCGCTACACCGACGTGCGGCTGGCCTGGGCGCCCGAGGACCGGGCGGCGACCTTCGGCGGCGACCTCGACAATTTCAGCTTCCCCCGCTTCGCCATCGATGCGGCCTTCATCCGCCTGTACGAGAACGGCCAGCCGGTGGCGACGCCGACCCATTTCACCTGGAAGGCCGACAATCCGGTCGAGGGCACGCCGGTGTTCGTCTCGGGCAGCCCCGGCTCGACCCAGCGACTGCTGACCATGGACCAGCTGACCACCGTTCGCGACGTGGTGCTGCCGCTGGATCAGCTGATCGCGTCCGAACTGCGCGGCCGTCTGATCCGCTTCTCGGAAGAGAGCGAGGAGAACGCCTTCATCGCCATGGATCCGATCTCGGGCGTGGAGAACACCTACAAGCGCGGGCGCGGCCGGATGGCGGCGCTGATCGATCCGGCTTTCATGCGCATGAAGGCCGAGGCCGAGGCCGACTTCCGGCGCAGGGCCGCCGGCATGGACGGCGCCGGAGACCCGTGGACGACGCTGGCCGAGGTGCAGCCGGCCACCCGCGAGCTCTATCCCGCCATGGCGCTGCTGGAAGGCGGCACCGGCATGGGCACGACCTCGCCCGGCGGCGGCTCGCAGCTGTTCAGCTGGGCGCGGACGCTGGTGCGGGCGGCGCAGGAGCGCGAGAAGCCGTCGGCGGAACGCCTGCCCGAATACGCCGACAGCCGGCTTTCAGCGGTGCAGAACGCCCTGTTCGCCGAGCGTCCGGTCTATCCGTCGCTGGAGCAGGTGCGGCTGGAGTGGTGGCTGTCCAAGACGCGCGAGTGGCTGACCGTCGACGACCCGCGGGTGCGCGGCCTGCTGGGTCGCGAGAGCCCCGAGGGCCTGTCGGCGCGGCTGGTCGAGGGTACGAAGCTGGCCGATCCGGCGGTGCGCCGGGCGCTGTGGGAAGGCGGCCTGGCCGCCATCGAGGCGTCGGACGACCCGCTGATCCGCTATCTGCTGTCCATCCAGGACGAGACCCGCGAAATCCGTTCGCAGTGGGAGACCCGGGTCGAGGCGCCGACGGCCCGCGCCTCGGAGCAACTGGCGGCCCTGCGCTTCCAGGCCTATGGCGACAGCGTCTATCCGGACGCCACCGGCACCCTGCGGCTGACCTATGGGCGCATCGAGGGCTCGGACGTGCCGGGACAGCGCTGGGGCGCCTTCACCACCTTCGCCGGCCTCTGGGACCGCGCCACCGGCGCGCCGCCGTTCGACGTGGCTCCGAAGCTGCTGGCGGCGAGGGACCGCATCGACCCGGACACGGTGATGAACATGGCGGTGTCGTCAGACACCATCGGCGGCTCCTCGGGCAGCCCCGTGGTGACCGAGGACCTCGAGATCGTCGGGGCCAATTTCGACTCCACCGTCCTGACCCAGCGCAACGCCTACGGCTACGACCGCAACGTCAACCGCTCGGTGATTGTGACCACCGCGGCGGTGACGGCGGCCCTGCGCGACGTCTACGGCATGGAGCGGCTGGTGGAGGAGCTGGGCGCTGAATAGGGGCTAGGGGCCAGTAGCTAGGGACAAGAAGCTTGTTTAGGTGAGCAGCTCCCCGGCCCTCTTCCCTAGTCCCCAGAACCTAGCCCCTAGCCCCTAAGCTCTCAGATCTGGCTCATCTTCTGCTGCGCCTTGGAGAAATACTGCCAGCCGGTCCAGAGGGTGACGATGGCGGCGATCCACAGCAGGACATAGGCGAAGGTCTGGAACTGGGGCAGCCATTCCAGCGGCAGGCCGAAGCCCTCCCAGAGCGGAACGAGGGCCAGTTGCAGGCAGCCGAGCGCGAGCATCTGCAGGGTGGTCTTCCACTTGGCCAGCAGGGTGACGGGAAGCTTGACCTTGCCGGCCACCGTCTCGCGCAGGGCCGAGACGGCGAACTCGCGAAACAGGATCAGGCCGCAGGGAATGGCCGCCTGCGGCACCGACCCCCAGGCCAGCACGCCGAGAATGGCGCCGGTGATCAGCACCTTGTCGGCGATCGGGTCGAGGATGGCCCCCCAGCGGGTGGTGGCGTGCCAGCGTCGGGCCAGGAAGCCGTCGACCCAGTCGGTCGAGGCCGCCACCACGAAGATCACGAAGGCGGTCCGCGCGAAGCGGAACTGGTCGTCGGGGCTGAGATATTCCGAAAGCAGGGGCAGGCCCTGGGGCGCGGCGCCCGCCAGGATCAGGAACATCACCACCCCGGCGAAGAGGCGCAGCCCCGTCAGGATGTTGGGAATGGGATTGGCGTGGTGGGTCGGGGTCATGGCGGACATCCTGCTGCAACGCCGATGTGCCACGCTTCGATGCGCGAGGCGAGGCTAGAGCGCTTCGAACCGTCCGGGTCCCGAAAGGGCGCGCAGGATGCCGTCGGCGATGCCGAAATGCAGGCCGCTGAGGACGAGCTCGCCGGCGGCCTCCCGCTCGGCGATCCACGGGAAGGTGCGCAGGTTGTCGAGCGACAGGCGGACGATCGCTTCTTCCGTGGCCTGCTCGACCTCGTCGGGGCCGACGCCCTCGGCGACGCGGCGGACGACCGGCTCGCCCTGCGCCACCCACGGGGCGACGAAGTCCCGGCAGTTCTCCGGCGTGCCGTTGAGCATGGCGTTGACCCCGCCGCAGTGGGCGTGGCCCATGACCACGATGCGCGAGACGCCGAGCACCTTGACGCCGAACTCCAGCGCCGCCGAGACGCCGTGCAGGCGGCCGTCGGGCTCATAGGGCGGCACCAGGTTGGCGACGTTGCGGACGACAAACAGCTGGCCCGGCGCGGTGTCGAAGATCAGGGCCGGATCGGCGCGGCTGTCGGAACAGGCGACGACCAGGGTGTGCGGCCGCTGGCCCTCGGCGGCGAGGGCCTCGTATTCGGCCTTGGCCTCGGCCCAGTGGCCTTCGCGGAAACGGCGGTAGCCCGAAAGCAGGGCGTCGGAAGATTCGCTGGACATGGCCGGTTTCTAGAACGGGTTCACGGCTTGCGGAAGAAGGCGTGGATGCGTTCGGCCAGCGGCAAATTGATCCCCTCGACCTTGACCAGGTCGGCGACGGCGGCGCGGGAAACGCCCTTGGCCGAGCCGAAGGCGTGCAGCAGGGCCTTCTTGCGGCCGGGACCGACGCCCTCGATCTCGTCGAGCGGATTGCGCTTGATGTCCATGGAGCGGCGCTTGGCGTGGGCGCCGTTGGCGAAGCGGTGCGCCTCGTCGCGGAGACGCTGGATATAATAGAGCGCCGGCGACTTCAGCGGCAGCATGAAGGGCGGCTTGCCGGGCACGAAGAAGCGCTCGAGGCCGGCGTCGCGATCCGGGCCCTTGGCCACGCCGACGGCGAGGATGTCGTCGAGCCCAAGGTCGGCCAGCACGGCCTGCACCTCGGCCAGTTGGCCGGCGCCGCCGTCGATCAGCAGCAGGTCCGGGCGTTCGACCTCCTCGCCCTCGTCCTCGTCCTTGACCAGGCGGGTGAAGCGGCGACGCATGACCTCGCGCATCATGCCGTAGTCGTCGCCGGGGGTGAGCTCTTCGCCGCGGATGTTGAACTTGCGGTACTGGTTCTTGCGGAAGCCCTCGGGACCCGCCACCACCATGCCGCCGACGGCGTTGCTGCCCGAAATGTGGGCGTTGTCGTAGATCTCGATCCGCTCGGGCCGGCTGTCGAGACCGAAGGCCTCGCAGACCTCATCGAGGATCTTCGACTGGGCCGAGCTCTCGGCCATCTTGCGGCCCAGGGCCTCGCGGGCGTTGGTCAGGGCGTGGTCGACGAGGGCCTTGCGGTCGCCGCGCATGGGCCGCTCGATGCTGACCACGCGGCGGCCGTCGACGGTCTTCGCCTTCATCGAGAAGGCCTCTTCCAGCAGCTCCTTCTCGTGCGGGACGACGTTGGACAGGATCTGCCGCGGCACGGGCTTGTCCTCGTAGAACTGGCCGAGGAAGGCGGCGAGGATTTCGGCGTCGGTGTCGCTGCGGTCGACCCGCGGGAA
>JBGTSL010000059.1:0-8419 GCA_041940325.1 Brevundimonas sp. | reverse complement strand
ACCTGAAGGCGCTGGGCGAGCGGCAGGTGGTGCTGGACTGCGACGTGGTCCAGGCCGACGGCGGTACCCGCACGGCGGCGATCACCGGGGCCTGGGTGGCCATGGCCAGCGCCTTCGACTACCTGCGCGCCGAGGGAGTGCTGAAGGCCGAGCCGATCCTCGACCAGGTGGCGGCGGTGTCGTGCGGCGTGTGCGCCGACCAGCCGGTGCTGGACCTCGACTACGAGGAGGATTCCACCGCCGAGGCCGATTCCAACTTCGTCCTGACCGGCTCGGGGACCATCGTCGAGATCCAGGCCACCGGCGAGAAGCGCGGCTTCACCCGCGCCGAGTTCGATCGCCTGTTCCAGCTGGCCGAGGGCGGCTGCGCGGAGCTGTTTGCGCTGCAGCGGGCGGCGCTGGGACGGTAGGGGTCAGCCCTCGAAATCTTCCGGCAGGCCCACGGCATGGAAGCCGGCGTCGACGTGGACCACCTCGCCGGTGGTCGAGCGGCCGAGGTCGGAGCACAGCCACAGGGCGCAGCCTGCGACGCCCTCCATCGAGGTCTCTTCCTTGATCATCGAGAACTGGGCGCTCTTCGAGTGCAGGCCGCGGCCTCCGGCGATGCCGGCCAGCGACAGGGTGCGCATGGCCCCGGCCGAGATGGCGTTGACGCGGATGTTCTTCGGGCCGAGGTCGCGGGCGATGTAGCGGGTCGCCGCCTCCAGCGCCGCCTTGGCCACGCCCATGGTGTTGTAGTTGGGGATGACCCGCTCCGATCCGAGATAGGTCAGGGTGATCATCGAGCCGCCGTTCTGCATCAGCTTCGCCGAGCGCCGGGCCACGTCGACGAAGCTGAAGGCCGAGATGTTCATGGCCAGCAGGAAGCTGTCGCGGGTGGTGTTGTCGACGAAGGAGCCCTTCAGCTCGTCCTTGTTGGCGAAGGCCACCGAGTGGACCACGAAATCGATCGTGCCGAATTCCTTCTCCAGCTCGGCGAAGGCGGCGTCCATGGAGGCGTCGTCGGTGACGTCGGCCTGGATCAGCAGCTTCGCCCCGACGCTCTCGGCCAGCGGGCGGACGCGGCGCTCCAGGCCCTCGCCGAGGTAGGTGAAGGCCAGCTCGGCGCCCTGCGCCGCCAGCTGCGAGGCGATGCCCCAGGCGATGGAGTTCGAATTGGCCACCCCCATGATCAGGCCCTTCTTGCCCTTCATCAGGTCGCCCGTGGGCATGTTCCAGCCGCTCTCGCTCGCCATGGTCAGTCTCCGTTTTTCGAGCCGGGAGGGTTAGCAGGGGCCGGCGCGGCGGGGAAGCTTTCGCGTCGCCGGGCCAGCCGCGCCAGCAGGGGCGTCGCGGTGACCCCGTGCACGACGATCGACAGCAGGATGATGAAGCCGACCACCGCCCACAGCCGCTCGCTGTCGCCGAAGTCGCCGTGGTTGATGCCGTAGGCCAGGTAGTAGATCGAGCCGACCCCGCGGATGCCGAGGAAGGCCAGCAGGAGGCGCTCGCGCCACGGCTGGTCGGAGCCCGCCATGGCGATCAGGCCCGCGACGGGGCGGACGACGAAGACCACCAGAAGGCCGATCAGGGCGTCGGTCCAGGTCAGGCTGGACAGCAGGCCGTTGGCCAGCGCTCCGCCGAACAGGACCAGCAGCAGCATCATCAGCAGCCGCTCGATCTGGTCGGAGAAGTCGTGCATCTCCTGATGGAAGTCGTGGTCCCGTTCCGAATCCCGGATCATCACGGCGCAGACGAAGACGGCGAGGAAGCCGTAGCCGTGGATCAGCTCGGTCACGGTGTAGGCGATCAGGGTCGCCGCCAGGGCGATCAGGCCGTCGCCGAGCTTCGACAGGCCCCGCCGGCTGCGGAACAGCAGATGGCCCAGCGTCCGGCCGATCAGCCAGCCGGCCCCGAGCCCGGCCAGCAGCTTCCAGCCGACCTTGATCGTGAACCAGTCGACCAGGCCGTCCCGGGTCGCCAGCCCGCCGGCGGCGGCGAGGACGGCCAGATGCACGAAGGGAAAGGCGAGGGCGTCGTTCAGCCCGGCCTCGGAGGTCAGGCCGAAGCGCACCTCGTCCTCGTCGCCCGAGCGCGGCGGCCCGACCTGGACGTCGGCGGCCAGCACCGGATCGGTCGGCGCCATCGAGGCCCCGAACAGCAGGGCCATGGCCAGGCTGAAACCGAGCCCGGCCCAGCCGAGGAACGCCGTCGCCGCTATGGTCAGGGGCATGGCCACGGCCAGAAGCCGCCAGGTCGTGCCCCAGGCCCGCCAGCCCGGCGGGCGGTCGAGCTTCAGCCCGGCCCCCATCAGGGCGATGATGACGACCAGCTCCGACAGCCGCTCGGTCAGGGTGTCCCAGGTGCGCGGGTCGGGATCGAAGGCCAGCAGGCCGGTCGAGAACACCGCCACGCCGATGGCCACGCACAGGATGGCCAGGGTCAGCGGCACGCGCTTCAGCCCCACCGGCGCCCAGGACACCAGCAGGACCACGGCGCCGAGACCGAGCAGGAAGAGGATGTAGGGGTCGGGGATCGGGGGCGCTCCGGCGTCAGGTTTGGCGGGGTGTCGCTTCCGCGGGAAGCGAAGCCGTTTGCTACAACGCCGGTCGGAGCCCTTGGGATGCGCCCCGCCGTGGCGGCGGCCGGCTGACGCCGTGGCCGGTGACGGTCGCGGGCGGGATGATCCGGACGGCCTGGGTTTTACCCGGGTGAAACCGGAAAATCGGGTGTGGCGGAGTCGGCAGGGTCGGCGCCGGAAGTGGGTGTGTCAGAGTCGGCAGGGTCGGCATTCCGGGCCGGGAGGGGAAGCCGGGCGCGCCTCGGGCGGCGGGTCGGCGGTGCGATTGTCAAAGACCGGAAAACAGTATGGACCGGTTTTCCGATGGGGCGGGAAGATCGGGTTTAGAATCGGCCAGGCGGTTGAAAAGGCGGGAGTTCGTCTGCGTTATCCGACTATGTTTTCGCGGATTGTCAGCACAGCGTCATGGAGCGCCACAGGGCCTTCTCCCCTCGGGGGAGAAGGTGGCTCGCGAAGCGAGACGGTTGAGGGGGATGTTCGAGGCGGGCTGGCTGGCGGCGGGGCCGGAGCCAGCTTCCCCCTCATCCGGCCCTCCGGGCCACCTTCTCCCCCGGAGGGGAGAAGGGCCCGCGCTTCTGTGAACAAACCGCGAACATCCTCTTGCCTCCCCGCCGGAGAGGCGGCTAACTCAACCCCGGGTCGGCCATCAGTTCACCGGAGTTCCCCATGCAGACGCCGCCGCCGCCCGACCCCGCCGCCCGCCTCCTCGCCGCCCTTCAGGGCCTCGACCTGACCAGCGCCGACGGCCGCGCCGGCATCCGCACCCTGCTGGCCGAGATCGACCGCCTCTCCCCCGACGCCATCCTGCGCCAGGCCGCCTCGATCGAGCTGCGGCGGGTCGGCGCGGCCGCGCCGTCAGCTTTCATGGGCTTGCCCTCCCGTCCGGCAGGCCCGACGGTCGGGGCCGCGCATCACGAGGGGAAGATCGCATGAGCCTTGCCGCCCTGACCGCCGCCGCCGCCCTGCTGGCCGGGCCGGCCCCGCAGACCTTCCCGACCCCGCCGCAGGTCCTGCCCGCGCCCGCGACCGCCGGCCAGTGCCGTCCCGACCCCGGCTCCGCCGCGACGCCCGAAGCCGTCGCCCGCCGCTTCGATGAGGTCGCCTTCCGGCAGGACCGGGCGGCCATGGCCGCCCTGATCACCCCCGGCTCGGCCTTCACCAACGCCCACGACGACGCCCGCATGTCGGACGAGGACTTTCTGGCCATCCTCGGCGTCGGCCGCGCCGGCCGCACGGAAATCCTCGAGACCCTGACCTCCGGCGCCACGGCGGTGCTGCGCGAGCAGACGGCCTACGGCGGCGAAATCCTGATGGTGGTCCAGACCGACGGCGGCTGCGTCACCGGCGTGACCAGCTTCTACGACTGAGCCTCGCCGGGGCGGGTGACAGCGCCCCGCCCCCCTCAACCCGCGCTCAGGCCCGCGAGCCCGTCATCCCCGCGAAGGCGGGGACGCGCGGCGAGCGTCAGCGCCCACCCACCAACCCGCGCTCAAGCAGCGAGGCCCCGCGGGCCGAGCGCTAGCGCCCCCTCCATGCAAGAATGACCCGACGCAATCCCGACCGCTACACGGCGGCGGACTGGCAGGCGGCGGGCCGCACGGTCGGCGCCATCCTCGCCAACCGCTGGCTGGTCTACACCGAGTGCGAGCTGTGCGAGCTGCGCATCCGCGCCGACCTGAAACGCATCGCCCGCGCGCGCGGGACGGGCTTCGTCCTGTGGGGGCGGAGCACGACCTGCCGCCGCATGGGCTGCCCGGGACGGGTCACCTTCTGGGTGCGCCCGCACGGGGCGAGCGGGGATGTGGCGATGACGTGAGGGGGGAAGATGACTAGGGCCGGCCGGCGCGCCGGTATCCGCACCCTGCTGGCCGAGATCGACTGCCTCTCCCCCGACGCCATCCTGCGCGAGGCCGCCTCGATCGAGCTGAGAAGGGTGGTCTGGGGGAGAGGCGCAGCGGTGCCAAGGCGCCAAGGGTCTCGCTTGGCAGAGGACAAACTCCAGCCCTAAAGTCGCATGGTGGAGTCGTTCCGCCCCACCACATTACCGTACGGGTCCGGGGTGCCGTCTCGATTGAACGTTCGGAGGAAAGTTGTTCATCGCCACTTCTGGCAGGTGACGTGCGCTTCACCCCTAGAGTAATAATGACACCTTCCCGCGTTTATACATCCATTATTTTGGTCGCGCAGGAAATTTGGATTTGCGATTAGGTCTCTACATATACCAATGTGCACGTTTGCCGGAAGATCCGCCCGTACGTATTGGAACGATCGGCCGGAATACACAACGTTTAAGTCTGGAAACATCTCTGCAAATGCAACCGTGTCCACCCGACGCTCCATGATGGTGTCAGGACGAGCTGGATATATTCGCTGTTTGTCTATGTTGTAGAACCCGGACGACAAGTCTATGAAATCAAAAGGCAGTTTACAAATCTGCTCGTAAAATTCTTCTCTGCCACTAGAATCAAATTCATTGTCCCCCGACCGCAAGGATATACGGATAGACGTTTCCAATCCAATTGAGGATTGACGCTCTGCCCATTCACTAAGAGCGTCTAGGAATATCTTGGCATCAGCGTTTATTCGATTATCGACGAGTAAATTGATCAGGTACCCATGAGCGGCATGGACTTGAAGATGTTCAAATCCAGCATCTCCAGCCAATGTCGCCGATTCATCCAAACCACGGAGAACAGCCTCCATGCCGCTTGGACCAAGAGACTTAACAACGTCGCGTGACTTGGAAATTGTCTCTTTGGCCGAAGGCGATCGAAAGCTACGGCTGCCTTGGTATCCATTCCAAGCTGTGGCCAATTGAATTCCTGGCTTAGACCCTTGGGATTTTATCGCCGCCGCCGCTTCCGACCAACGACCAGACTGTGAAATGCTCGGTGTGTTCGAATTGCTTCCGTAGCCACCGGAGATCACGACATTCCCGACTATAGCGCAGTATAGTTCAGCAGAACTTCGACAGCGGTAGAAATCGATGAACCGGTCGTCAATCTGCCCGTCCGTCACATAACCAGTGTTCACGCCTACAAAAAAAATACGTCTCTGTGCGGGCACTGGTGGGAGGGAATGGACCATCATCCTTCTCCGCGAAACTGTTAAGGTCGTCGCCCGGAGAAAAACACCACCACCGCAGCTATCAAGCTTGCAGCTAAGCTACCAATAAGACCCTGAAGGTTGTTAATAAGTCCGCCGGTGACAAGAAATATAACTACCGCGTTCAGCACTACCGCCACCACGATGGCGGTATCGACGAGCCGACGCCTATGTTCCAAGCGCCGTAGGATTATTGAGGTTGCATGAGGAAGGAGCTTGTAACCCTCCTCTACCTCACTACCAACACGAACATCGGCCGCAACTTCCGCATAGGTTTTCTGAAGGTGGTGTCTGATAGGCCAAATCTCGGTATGGTATCCATGCTGGCCGATGTAGGGTCGCTCAACATCATTAGAAAGTTTAGTGAAGTCTGCCTTCGCTATAGATATAAGCTGCGGCAAAACAATATACCTATCACTCATATTCTGAGTAACTATTCCCATTCTACCTGAAAATCCAGGGTCAGCGTGAGTCGCCGCAGGGCTAAGGCCGATGCTGAAAAGCGACCCTTTGCTGACTACTCGCGCGAGCATGTTGATTGGAACAGCCAACTCTTCATGAGTGATCAATACGACCCTGTGACCCGGCTTAATAAGTACGTCTTGTCCTTCAGAGAGAACTATCGGACGGTCACTTTCGGTCAGATCATAATAGACATTGCCCAAGCGCAATTCGTAGCAAGCACCGGACAACTGCCCGTCCGCCGCCCCTCGAACTAGCCGGCCGGCGGCGATTTCGGCGGCGATTTCGCGATCGCTAAGTGTTGACATGCCCCGCCCCATGGCACCGCGCCTCGCGGTTAACTCTTTAAGGCCAAGACTCGTGCAGACGTCAAATGTCAGGCTAGGGGGCCGCGCCTTTATCGGGGCCTACCAACTACCTAAGGCCATTCTCCGGCTGCGTGCCGCCCTGCATGACCGAGCCGATAAACTCGATGATACGGGAATGGATGGCCTCCGGTTCATCCCCTCCGGCTACACGAAGCAGGGGTCCAGAATAGCACTTAAGGCCGCGCTCATAGGCGCTTCGGACTATCTCTAGTTTCCGGGCGTTCTCATACCGGTCGGGGTAGGATCGCCGCGCGACGCGCGCAGCAGCGAGATTCACGGGCACGTCGATGTAAATTACCGCATCTGGCTCTGGAAAGGGCGCGTTCAGGGCACGGACAAAATCAAAATCGTCGTCTGAGCGACAATGGTAAGCAAAAGATGAAAATGTGTATCGCGTGCAGACTACGTGAAGCCCCTTCTTTAGGGTGGCTAGTATTCCATCGACGTCGTTAAAAAGATGATCGTGGCGATCTGCTGCGAAAAGGTATGCCATCTGGCGATCGAACGCTTCGTCGTCGGCCATGAAACGCACACGACCGGCGAGGGCTGATCGAATCATCTGGCCGATGGGCCCGCTGGACGGCTGCGATGTCAGGTGGACCGACCCTTCTAACTTGAGACGATCCGCTAGAAGTTGCGCTTGCGTGCTGGTTCCCGAACCATCCAGGCCCTCGAAAACGACAAAGAGTGGCTTCATTGCACAACGCGGAAAATTAGAGGGCCGAACTTAAACTGCGCGCGTCGAATCGCGCGGTTCAATCAGTTAGCTCGGATAGCATGCGGGGGACGCACATTACGAGGGCACGCAGGAGATCGGCCTCGATCCGGAGCCACTGACTCACCTTTGCGACCTCAACCCCCCGGTCGGCGGCTCGGTAAACCAAGCTGTCCGCGTTGTCCCTGGCGTACTGGAGCGCATACAGCAAGTTTGCTGCTGGGGCCACGAGAGGCGGTCCCCAGGCGGCCGCGATTACGTCGCTGTCCGTTGCCAAACGCTTTGCTATATCAGGCGACTCTATCAAGGAGCGCCCGTCGGCACCGGACGTAACAACTGCCTGAGTGCGAAATTCCCCCACCGTCAGGAGCACGTTTTCACCGGCAGACTCTGCCTTCAGCCAAGCACCGGCGTGAGCAGTTGCCACAATCGACAACAATTCGGCCAAAGCATGTGGGGGCAAGTCTTTTGCGGCAGCCTCGGCGGCAGCATTTCGATCGAGGTGAGAAACCCAGATTTGATCCAGAATCTTGGATAGGCTCGTGGTCACCTGCTGCTCCAGAGGGAATCGGTATGGCGATGGCCAGCAGTCTACCTGATGCAGATGGGTGAACCCAGATGCTGTGTGGTTTGCGGAATAAGGACCACTTCTCGCCCCGTCCCCTAATGCGCCTCGTCCCAGTTCCCCGCCGCCCGCGCCTCGACCACCAGCGGCACCGTTAGCGCCACGGCCGGCTCCGCGGCCCCCTCCATGACCCGTTTGATCACCGGGATGGCGCGTTCCGCCTCCGCTTCCGGCGCCTCGAAGACCAGTTCGTCGTGGACCTGGAGGAGCATGCGGGTCTTCAGGCCGGCGGCCTCCAGGGCCTCGAGCATCTCGGCGCGGGTGGCTTCCGGGCCGAGGTACACCGAGGACAGCGAGTCCCGGGTCCCGCCGGGCCAGCCGTCGTGCAGGGCCAGCCCCGTGCCGCAACCGCCGTCGCCCTTCGGGCCGGCCTGGCGGCATCGGACCTGGCGGCAAGGTACGCCGGTGAACCACTCAGCGAAGAGGGGCAGGCCATCGTCGACCGGGTCACCACGCCGTTCGACCTACCAGGTCCGGCGAGGCCGTCCGTACCGTGGCGGCCGGCCCGACCGACACTGCTGCTCCGTGAGCTGCTCGGCTCCGGCCGGCCTAGGCCGGTCGTCGCCCTTGTCGGGCTTCGACCC
>JBGTSL010000058.1:0-8555 GCA_041940325.1 Brevundimonas sp. | reverse complement strand
CCGGACCTCGTCCACGGCGATCGAGGATCTGCGCGCCATTCCGTGGGTGTTCAGCTGGAGCCAGTCGCGGGTCATGCTTCCCGGCTGGTTCGGCTTCGGCTCGGCGGTCGAGGGGGCGGACCTTGACGAGCTCCGCGTCATGGCGCGCGACTGGCCCTTCTTCCGCACCCTGGTCCAGAACATGGAGATGGTCATGGCCAAGGCCGACATGACCATCGCCCGCCGCTACGCCGACCTCGTTCCCGACAGGGCGCTCGCCGACCGCATCCACGGCGCCATCGTCGAGGAGTGGCGGCGCACCGAGGCGGCGGTGCTGGCCATCACCGGACAGGACGCCCTGCTGGCCGGCCAGCCCGAACTGGATCGCCAGATCCGCCTGCGCCTGCCCTATGTCGAGCCGCTCAACCACGTGCAGATCGAACTGATCCGGCGCCGCCGCGCCGGCGATGACGATCCCCGCGTCCGCGAAGGCATACTGCTGGCCCTCAACGGCGTCGCGGCGGGCCTGCGCAACAGCGGCTGACCGGCGATCAGGTTTCCGCGAATTCATCCAGCGTCGCTATTCCGCCGCGAAATCCACATCACGCCGCAACAGCGTGACCGTATCTCCCGCACCGTCGCCGCCCAAGAGCGACGCCGCTCCCCTCAGGAGATCGTCATGAAAACCCTCGCTTCTCTCGCCGCCGTCCTGATCGTCGCCGCCGCCGCCCCGGCCTCCGCCCAGGAGGCCCGCATCCGCTGGGGCGATCTGGACCTGTCCACCCCGGCCGGGGCCGACGCCTTCGACGCCCGGGTTCGCGCCGCCGCCCGCAAGCTGTGCCGCAACACGCCGATGATCGGCGGCCGCGCCGCCTGCCACGCGGCCGTCCGCGACGAGGCCGTCACCCTGCTGCCCGGCGCCGCCCAGGTCGACTACGCCCTCAGCCGCGTCCCGCTGGTCGCGTAAGGCGAAATGAAAAGGCCCGGCGGATCGCTCCGCCGGGCCTCTCCTGCCTAGTCCTCGATCAAGCCATCGCGCCTCAGGCTGATCTCCAGCAAACGGGGATCAACCAGGTCCTGATTGGCGTTCAGCACTTCCTCGAACCGCGCTGTCACGACGAGGTACTCGTACACGTTCGCGATTTCGCTCAGCAGATAGCGGGCCTTGAGGCAGAACGGCCCCCTGAACCGGGGTGGTTGGTAGACGTCGACGAGCGCATTGCAGGGCGCGACCTCGCCGGACCAGAATCGAGCCTGCTGTAGCTGGGCGACAAGCGCCAGCGGGGTTGAGCACTCTTCACCGAAGCAAGATTTCAGCAGCGCCAGCAAGCCGTCCGGCTCATTGGCCGCCATCTCCGGCAGGATCATTTGGAGGCGAAGGGCATACCAGGCGTCCACGGCGGTATCAGCGCGGCTGAAATTCCATCCGTCTGTCTGGCCGGCGCAGGCCGCGTCGGTCTCGGCTTCGTAATCGTCGGTCCACGCCTGCGGAGCCGTATCGCCGATGGCGCGAAAACGGGTCTCGGTGCGCACGCCCCGGATCGCGACCGGCGCGGTTTCAGCGCCGCCGTCAGCGGGCTCGGTCCAAGGCGTTTCACGATCGTGCCGGAACGTGAGCCGGACGATGTCCGCCTCGCACATGCCCTCCATGCCGGAAGCTCGCGCTTTGGAGGCAAACTCAACGCTTTCAAGGCGACCGCTGCTGAAGTGGCCGGTCTGAGGGCCGCTGAAGTGAGGGTACACGTGCGCCAGCGGCCCGAGCAGGCGTTGTCCTGCAGCCTCCGTCGACGCTGTTTCAGCCCAGCTATAGCTAATGGGCGGTTCCGACTGGGCGACAGCGGCGCCGGCGCAAAGGAGCGTCAGAGCACCCGCCAGTCCGAACAATTGTCGCATGCTGCACTCCCCGACGCCTAAGCGGTGCGCCGGGGAGGAAGCTAACGGGCCCTAGTTCGTCGGGAAACCCCGCACCTTGAGCAGGGCCGTCACGTCCGGGTCGCGGCCGCGGAAGCGGCGATAGGCCTCGCCGCGATCCGAGGAATTGCCTTCCGACAGGATGATCGCCTTGTAGCGGGCCGCGATGTCCGGATTGAAGACGTCGCCCGACTCCTCGAAATAGGCCCAGGTGTCGGCGTCCATGACCTCTGACCACAGGTAGCTGTAGTAGCCGGCCGAATAGGCGTCCGAGGTGAACAGGTGATTGAACTGCGGCAGGCGGTGCCGCATCACGATCTCCTTGGGCATGCCGTAGCGCGCCAAGCTTTCCCGCTCGAAGGCGTCGATGTCGGTCGGCGGCGTCGCCCGCGTGTGCAGGTCCATGTCCACCAGGGCCGACGACAGATAGCTGACCGTCGCATAGCCCTGGTTGAAGGTGGCGGCGGCTTCGACCTTGTCGACCAGCGACTGCGGCATCGGCTGGCCGGTCTCCACATGCTTCATGAAGCCATCGAGGATCGGCCGCGACAGCACCCAGTGCTCGTGCACCTGCGACGGATATTCGACGTAGTCGCGCGGCGTGCCGCCCAAGGCCGGATAGTCGATATTGTACGACAGATAATGCAGGGCGTGGCCGAACTCGTGGAACAGGGTCTCCGCGTCGTCCAGCGAGATGAGGATCGGCTGGCCGCCCTCGGCCTTGATGAAGTTGTTGTTGTTCGAGACCAGCTGGTTGCCGCCGCCGTCGTAGCCCCAGCCGAGGCGGTAGCTGGTCATCCAGGCCCCCGACCGCTTGCCGGCGCGGGCGAAGTCGTCCGAGTAGAACAGGCCGATGTGGCGGCCGGTCGCCTTGTCCGTGACCTCGAACACCTCGACGTCCGGATGGAAGACCGGGACGGTCCCCTTCGGCAGGGGGGTGAAGTCATAGCCGTACAGCCGCCCGGCCATGTAGAAGGCGCCGCGCTTGACGTTGTTCAGTTCGAAATAGGGCTTCAGCTCGTTCTGATCGAGGTCGTATTTCTGCTTCCGGACCTTCTCGGCGTAATAGAGATAGTCCCACGGCTCGATGTCGTGACCGGCGAGGGCGCGCATGTCGGCGACCTCTTCGGCCACCCGCGCCTTGGCCGGCGCCCAGACCCTGTTCATCAGATCCATGGCGGCGGCGGGCGTCTTCGCCATGGTGTCCTGCATCCGCCATTCGGCGTGGTTGGCGAAGCCCAGCAGGGCGGCCCGCTCGGCCCGCAGCTTCACGATCTCGGCGATGATGGCGTTGGTGTCGTTGCCGTCGCCGTTGTCGCCCCGGTTGACGAATTTGCGCCAGACCGTCTCGCGCAGATCCCGGTCGTCGGCGAAGGACAGGAAGGGATCGACGCTCGACCGGGTGTTGACGATCGCGTAGCCGCCCAGGTCACGGTTGCGCGCCGCAGCGGCGGCGGCGGCCTTGTTCGACGCCGGCAGGCCGGCCACGCCGGCCTCGTTCGGGATGTGGGTGAAGGTGTTCTCGTCGGCGACGACCTTCTGGCCGAAGCTGGTGAAGGCGTTGGACAAGGCGGTGTTGATCCGGCCCAGCTCGGCCTTGCCGGCGGCGTCCAAGGCGGCGCCGTTGCGCACGAAGGCGTCGCGGGTCCGCACGGCGACCCGGGTCTGCTCGGGCGTCAGGCCGGCCTGGGCGGCGTTGTCGGCGACCGTCTTGATGCGGGCGAACAGCTTCTCATTGAAGGTGATCTCGTCGCCGGCGGCGGACAGCAGGGGCGACAGCTCCGTATCGACCGCCTGGTAGTCGTCCGAGCCGATGTTCTGGACCATCACCCCGTACAGGGAACTGGCCCGGTCCAGCGGCTCGCCGGCCATCTGGTAGGGGACCAGGGTGTTGGCGAAGGTCGGCGGCTCGGGGTTGTCGGCGATGGCCGCGATCTCGGCGCGCTGCAGTTCGATGCCTTCCAGCATCGCCTCGCGCAGCTTCGGCGCGGTGACCTTGTCCCAGGGCGGCACGCCCTCATACGGCCCGGTCCACGGCTGCAGCAGCTCCGCGCGCGGCGTCTGCGCCGGCAGCACGGCGCGGGCGATGCGGGCGTCCTCGGCCAGGCTCGCGGGGGAGGCGCCGCCCATATCCATGCCGTTCGAGGCGCAGGCCGACAGGGCGAACAGGCTGCCCCCGGCGATGAGGAGTTGGCGTCTATGCATGTCAGGCGGTCTCCGTCGTTTCAGATCGTTGTCCCTAACTAGGCCCTGTCGCGGCTGACTGTCACCTGAACGGTCGGAAATCTTCGGCGTGGACGGCGAATGGCCGCACCGCTAACACCCCGGCCATGGCGATAGGCGTTTTCGACTCCGGCGTGGGCGGGCTGACGGTGCACCGCGAACTGACGCGGCGGTTCCCCGACCGGGACTTCGTCTATCTGGCCGATCAGGCCCGCGCCCCCTACGGCGGTCGCGGGGGCGAGGAGATCGTCGACCTGACCCGGGCCGGTTGCGAACGGCTGTTCGAGGCCGGGGCCAATGTCATCGTCCTGGCCTGCAACACCGCCAGCGCCATCGCCCTGCGCCGGCTGCAGCAGACCTGGGTGCCCGAGGCCCGCGCCCGCCACGGCCGCCCGGTCAACGTCCTCGGCATCATCGTCCCGACCATCGAGGCGGCCACCGGCCTGCCCTGGACCTACGAGGCCGAGCGCGGCCGCGAGGAGGGCGAGAAGAAGGAAGCCATCGAGATCACCGGCGTGTTCTGCACCGCCGCCACGGCCATGAGCCGGGTCTATGAGATCGAGATCGACAAGCGGCGCGAGGATCTGGCCGTCTTCTCCGAAGCCTGCCCCGGCCTCGCCGGCCTGATCGAGCTGGGCGCCCCGCCGGACGAACTGCGCGTGGTGGTCAACGACCACGTCGACGCCCTGCGCCGCCGCATCGGCCGCCATCCCGACAAGGCCATCCTCGGCTGCACCCACTATGAGATCGTCGCCGACCTGTTCGCCGCGGCCCTGCCCGGAGGCACGCCGGTGATCCATCAGCCGACCGCCGTGGCCGACGCCCTCGACCGCTATTTTGCGCGCCACCCCGAATATGCGCTCGGCGGCTCGGGCCGCCGCGACTTCCTGACCACTGGCCGGGCCGGGCCGCAGTCGGACCTGGTCAGCCAGTTCTGGGGCGCGCCCCTGACCTTCGCGGCGGCTTGACTTGACGCCGCCGCGGCCCTGGGCGCGGATGCGGCCCGGGAGGATCCTCGCATGAAACGTCTGTTGCTCGCCGCCGTGCTGTCGGCCGTGGCCGGTTCCGCCTCGGCGGAGGTGACCAACCGCTCGGACAATGGCTTCACGCTCAGCTACGAGCGCGCCGTGACGGCGTCGGACGCCGCCATCCTCGAGGCCATCGGGCGTCCGGCCGCCTGGTGGAGCGACGCCCATACCTGGTCCGGCAGCGCCTCGAACATCACGCTCGACCTGCGGCCCGGCGGATGCTGGTGCGAAGCCCTGCCCGGCGGCGGCGTCAAACACGCGGAGGCGGTGCTGGTCTGGCCGGAGCGCCGGTTGATCCGCTTCGACGCCCCGTTCGGCCCGCTGCAGTCGATCGGCGCCGACGCCGTCCTGACCATGACCTGGGCCGAGGCGGAGGACGGGACGAGCCGGACCCTGAAGTGGACCTTCGTGGTCACCGGCCCCGGCGCAGGGGCCATGGCCGACCCCATCGACGGCGTCATCGGCGAGCAGTTCGGCCGGCTGACCGACCACCTGTCGGCGGACTGAGCCTCAGCCGGCCAGCGCCGCCTCCGAGGCCACGATCCGGCTGGCGGCGTGGACCACCGCGCCGATGCGCAGCGCCGCCTGCACCTGGGTCGCCGGCACGCCGTGCTTGCGCAGCTCGCCCTCATGGGCGTCGAGGCAGGCGCCGCAGCCGTTGATGCCGCTGACCGCCGTCGACCATAGTTCGAAATCCATCTTCGGCACGCCCGGATTGGCGAGGACGTTCATGCGCAGGCGGGCGGGGATGGTCGTGTACTCGCTGTTCTTCATCAGGTGCAGCGAGCGGTAGTAGATGTTGTTCATGCCCATGATGGCGGCGGCCGACTTGGCCGCGTTCAGCGCCTCGGGCGACAGCACGGCGGCGGCCTGGGCCTCGATCGCCTTCACCACGGGGGCCACGCCGACGGCATGCGCCGAGGCGAGGAAACAGCCCCATTTCTGCTGGTCGTTCAGCACCGTCTCGGAGGCCAGCGAACCGAGGTTCAGCGAGATGTCCTTGGCGTAAGCGGGGATGAGGTCGCGAAGCGTATCAATCGACATGGGAGTCCTTGGATCGAACAAGTCCTCCCCCGCAGGGGGAGGGGGACCGCGAAGCGGTGGAGGGGGCCCGGTCCCGGACCCAGCGCCAGGACAAGGCCCCCTCCGTCACGTCGCGAAGGCGCGCCGCGCCACCTCCCCAACGGGGGAGGAGCTGGCGGCTTACGCCGCCAGCGTCTCGCCGCCGACCGGGCGGTTGCAGGCGCACAGCTCGTCGGTCTGCAGCGCATCGACGACGCGCAGCGTGTCCGCGGGGGCGCGCCCGACGTTCAGGTTGGTGACATAGACGTGCTGCACGACGTTGTGCGGGTCGACCACGAAAGTGGCGCGCAGGGCGACGCCCTCTTCCTCGTCGAGCACGCCCAGGTCGCGGGCGAACTTGCCGCCGTTGTCGGCGAACTGCCAGATCGGCAGCTTGTTCAGGTCGGCGTGGTCACGCCGCCAGGCCAGTTTGACGAACTCGTTGTCGGTCGAGCCGCCCAGCACGACGGTGTCGCGGTCGTCGAAATCGCGCGCCAGCGAGGCGAACTCGGCGATTTCGGTCGGGCACACGAAGATCACCTTCCACTTGCCCTCGAAGCTCTCGTTGGTGATCGCCTCGAAGGCCGAGACGCCGTTCTCCTCGTGGCTGTTGAAGCCCGGCTTCACGCCCGTGATCTTGAATTCCGGCAGTTTCTGACCGACGCCCAGCATGCGCTGTTCTCCTGGTGGTTCTGGATGATGGAAGCTCTGGAGCGCCGGGGGGGGCGGCGCCGCAGCCGCGAATTGGCGTTTGCACTGCACAAAGTCAATGATTGGAAACGCAAAATCTCGATAGATTTTATCTATGAAAGCCATAGGCTGACGGCGTCTGACGATCAGGTCCCCCGCGGTTTACCCGCGGCGTCTTCGAGGGCACGGTCGGGCCAGACAAGGAGCCGTCCATGAACCGTCTGATCGCCGCCGCTCTCGCCGCCGCCGCCGCCACGATCCCGGCGGCGACGCCCTCCTTCGCCCACGCCCAGACCCCGCCCGCCACCATCGGCGAACGCTATATCCCGGCCCCCTGGTGGATGCGCGAGCCGGTGATCGCCTCGATCGGCCAGGTCCGCACCCAGGTCGCCGCCAACCGCGCTGCCTTCAGCGCCAGCTTCCAGTCGGTCGACCGCACCGCCGCCGACGCCTCGCGCAAGGCCGCCGATCAGGTCCGCGCCCTCAGCCAGGCCCTCGCCGCCTATGGCGTCGACGCGGTTCGCGTCGAGACCACGGTGTCGACCCGGCCCCTCTACGACCAGTATCGCGACGAGAACGGGATCATCCGCGAGAACGCCCGCGCCGATCAGATCGAGCGCTATCAGGCCGACGCCACGATCAGCGTCACCGTCCGCGACACCCGGGTGCTTGAACGCGTCTACGCCACCGTCGTGGCCTCGCAGCCCACCTCCATCGGTCAGGTCGGCTTCAATCTGGAGCCGGACAATGCGGTGAAGACCTGGCTCCAGGGCGAAGCGGTCAAGGACGCGGCGGCGCGCGCCCGGGCGGCCGCCGCCAACGCCGGGGCCTCGCTGGGCGAGGTCAAGGTCATCGATCCGACCGGCCGCGCCTGCGAGACCGACGTCCTGGCCGGCTGGCCCGCCTACGGTTCCGGCGGCCTCGCCACCGACGTCGACTTCGAGCCCGCCTTTGTCCCGCCGCCCCCGCCGCCGGCGCCGGTCGCCGTCGCCCGCGGGCGTGGTCCCAGCGAGGAACAGATCGAGTCCGCCCGCCTCGCCCTTCAGCCGCCCCTGCGCGAACTGACCGACCGGGCCTGCGTGGTCTACGCCCTGAACTGATACGGCTCCGGTTGACGCGGCCGCCGGGGCGGGCGACCGAGGGGCATGGCCCCGCCCTTCAAAGCCGACCCCGCCTTCGATCCCGGCTCCGTCGTGGTCTGCGACTGGCCGCTGTGTCAGGTCCGGCTCCAGGACGACGCCCGGTTTCCGTGGCTGATCCTGATTCCCCGCCGCGCCGGCCTGCACGAGCTCGAGGATCTGACCGCCTCCGATCGTGCTGTGCTGGTGGAGGAAGTCGTTCGGGCGGGAGGGCTGGTCCGCATGCTGGGCGAGGCGATGCAGCGCCCTGTCCAGAAGCTCAACGTCGCCGCCCTCGGCAACGTCACTGCCCAGCTTCACGTCCATATCGTGGGGCGCCGGCACGACGACGGCCTGTGGCCCGATCCGGTCTGGGGCCGGGGCGCGGCCCAGCCCTACGGGGCCGAGCTGCCCGTCGAGTGCCCCGAGGGCGAGCCGTTCTCGGAGCTCCAGAAGCTCGGCCTGGTCGTCGTGCAGATGCGCGTGACGGACCGCTCCGTTCGCATCGCCACCGCCGAGGGGGACCCGGGACGCGAGGTCGCGG
>JBGTSL010000057.1:0-8588 GCA_041940325.1 Brevundimonas sp. | reverse complement strand
CGGCTCGATATGCACTTCGGCGGGATCGACGAAGGACTTGAAACCGACGAGCCGGAGGCGCTGGAACTGCATCCTGCTAGCGGGTCACCGGCCGTCGAGCAGCGGCTGGATGAGGGGTTCGAAGGCGTCGACGCCGCGGGATGTCAGAATGGCTTCGTCCGGCACCCGTTCGCCGTTGACGAGGAAGCTCGGCGTGCTGTTGACGCCATCGGCGTTGGACTGACGCGCCCGGTTCTCGATCTCGATGAAGGCGGCTTCGTCCGAGAAGCAGGCGTTCATCCGGTCCCGGGAGAGGCCCGCCGCGTTCCCGGCGGCCGCCAGCCAGTTGATCACGGTCTGCTGGGTCGGAGGCCCATCGTGACTGTGCACCTCGGCCTGACCGCGGAACAGCGTGTCCAGTACGACGTCGAACTTCTCCTCGGGCGCGCAGCGGGCCATGACGGCCCCGGCGATCGCGACCTGTTGCGGCGGGGTCGGCAGGTCGCGGAACGCCACCCGGACCTTGCCAGTGTCGACCCATCGCGCCTTGAAGGCGGGGAAGTCGTTGGTGTGCCAGTCGGCGCAGTGACTGCAGGTCGTCGACAGATAGACCGTCAGCGTCACCGGGGCCGTGGGCGAGCCGAGGGTGCGGTCGCCGTCCCGGATCGGCTCGACCGTCTGGGCGACCACCATCGCGGGCGCGGCGATCGCGATCAGAAGCGTCAGCAGGAATCGCGAAAGCCGCTTCACCGAACGATCAGCCCTTGGCCAGCTCGGCGTCGATCGCCTTGGACAGGTCTTCCATGCTCGTGCCCGACTGGGAGCCCGGGGTGATCACCTTGACGCCGTTGACGAAGAACGTCGGGGTGCCCTGGACACCGGCCGAAACCGCCGCCTGGGCGCGCTCCTCGGCGGCGATCTGGGCCGCCTCGTCGGTGATGCACTGCTGGACCTGATCGTTGCTCAGGCCTGCGCCGTTGCCGACCCGGAACAGGGTCGAGCGGGGATCGGCCACCAGCTGCTGCTGGCTGGCCAGCAGTTCGTGGACGATGTCGAAATATTTGTCTTCGCCGGCGCAGCGCGCGATCAGGAAACCGGCCACGGCGATTTCCCTCGGCGGCGTCGGGATTTCGCGGAAGACGTAGCGCACCTTGTTGGTGTCGACATAGGCGGACTTGAAGGCGTCCCAATTCTCTTCCTGCCAGGCGGCGCAGACGTGGCATGTGACCGAGGCGTACTCCACGACCGTCACCTTGGCGCCCTCGGGCGCGCCCATGGCCATGTCGCCCTCGGCCGGCGCTCCCGTTCCGCCGCTGTTGCAGCCGGCCAGCGTGACCATGGCGGTCAGGGCGGCGGCGGTCATCGCCGCGCGGCGGCTCATGGCGGCGTATCGGGCCTTGGCGCTCATGGGGTCGTCCTCACTGGTCGTCCGGGGGATGGGGAGGATCGCGCGATTCCCCGAAAATGCGCGCGCCTCGGTCTGCGACGACAGACCGGTCGGGAACCAGTCTATCGCTCAACAGCCGATCTAGCCAAAGAAGATCGGCGACGCCAGCGGGTCGCGTTGCCGCCCGGCGCCGCCCGACCCGCTCACGGGGCGACCGCGACCTCGACGCCACGCCGCCGCAGGATTTGCTGCACGCTGTCGTCGCCGGCCAGGTGCATGGCGCCGACGGCGATGAACGCCGTGCCTGATCCCTCCAGCAGGGTCTCGATCTGTTCGGCCCAGTTGGTGTTCCGGCGCACCAGAAGGACGTCGTACAGGGCCGGGGTTTCGCGGACCGGATCGACGGCGACAGCGCGGATGGTCCCGACGTCGCCTGCGGCCCAGGCGTCCACCAGGCGATCGACCTCCGTCTGGGCCGCACCGAACTCGTCCAGGGACCGGCGCAGATAGGTCAACTGGCCCTCTTCCGGGAAGCTGGCCAGCATCCGGATCTGCTCGTCCGGGGTCTCGAACCCGCTGACGGTCATGCCGGCGGCTCGCGCGCGGGCCGTAAGGATGGGCTCGACCCCCGAGCCGGGGGCGTAGCCGGCGCGGAGGATCGAGGCGCTCTGGATCGTCACACCGGCCAGCCACGGGCGCATCGGGTCCATATCGGCAGCGCTGGCGCCGATGGTCCGGGCGGCGGCGTCGAGCGTGGCGAGTTCGGCGGGACTCAGCAGGCTCGACAGCGGACGTTCGGGCGACATGCCGTGTTCCCGGATCAACGGCAGCAAGGCGGACTGATCCTCGGGCGTGTCGACCTCCAGGATCAACTCGGAGGCGCTGCCGAAGGCCTGGTCGATCCGGTCCGAGCCCCAGCGGGTGGTGGGCCGCAGCAGGTGCATGGTGCCGAACAGATAGAGGGTCGAGTCGGCGTCCCGCACGACCCAGAGCGCCGGGCCCGGTCCCTCGGCGCGCGGGATGGCCGCCGGGACGGGGTCCTGAGCGAGGGCCGGCGCTCCGAAAGGCAGGAGCAGGGCGAGGCCGAACAGGGCCGCGCTGGCGGATTTCGTGTGTCTGCGGAAAGTCATGACAGGGTTTCCTGGCCTCGTCGGGCCGTTGATCAATGGGCGAGCGAAAGCAGCGGGCGCGCATGGGCGGCCCTGCGGGAGAGGCGGCGTCCGTCAACGGGACGCCGTGAGCGAGGGGTGGAGGCGGTTAGCGGCTGGTGGAGGCGCCGGCGTCGCGCCGGCAGGTCGTGAAGGCCCAGACGGCGTAGCCGGTCGTCAGCAGCAGGGCGGTGGCGACCACGACGATGCCGGCGGCGTCCGCGAGCTCCAGGGGTGCGAAGGCCCACAGTCCGGCGTAGGCGACACCCGCCAGCGTCAGGGACCAGCCGCCGGTCCGAAGCGCGGCCTGCGCCGCCGCTTCGGACCGGGGCGATGCCCGGGCCGGGCCCAGCTGTTTGGGCATCAGATTGGCGTAACCGGCCAGCATCAGACCGATCAGCACCTGCATGGTCCGCTTCGCGCCGTCCGCGCCAACCATCCCGGCGCCCTCGGCGTAGCGAAGGGCGAAGGCGGAGCTGAGGATGAAGGCGGCGAGGGCGATGGCCCAACCGAGGCGTTTGCTCATGACTGTGTCCCCTTTCCGGGTGCGTCTGATTGATTGGCGGGAGCGGCGGCGCCGAACCCGAAGGCCTGGCTGAAGCCGAGGAGGGCGTCCTCGAGCACGGACAGCTTCAGCCGGTAGGTAATGGTCGTGCCCTGCTTGCTGGCGTCGACCAGATCGGCCTCGCGCAGCACGGCGAAATGGGCCGACATGGTCGGCTTGGAGACCTCGAAATGATCGCTCAGCTCGCCGGCCGTCATCGGCCGCTGCCGCAGCAGTTCCAGCACCTTGCGGCGCGTCGGGTCGGCCAGAGCCTTGAAGACCTTGTTCATGGCTCGTTATTTAGCTAAACATCGAAACAAGTCAAGCGGCGACGCGCGTCGTCGAGATTTCGCTTTTCGATTCCTATTCGCCGGCGCGGTCGCGGCCTTTCAGCGGGTCGCCCAGCACGGCGCGCCCCAGCTGTTCCAGCGGCCCCTTGAGCGGGTCAGGTGCGTCCGCGATGGCGGCCTTCAGCTCGGCTTCCTGGCGGGCGGGGAGGGGGGGCGGCGCTGACCGGCCCTTCGCCGGAGGCGACAGGCCGACCGGCGGTTTCACCGGTCCTTGGGCGATCCTGAGCCTGTCGACGCTGCCAGCCCCGAGGAACAGATTGACCCGCTGCAGGATGTCTTCGGACTGGTGCTGAACCAGCAGAGCGGCAGGTCCTGCAACGCGCAGCTCCAGCGTTCCGCCGGCGCCGCCGCGCCCCTTCGTCAGCTTCTGGGGTCGCGTCACCCGCGCCAGCCGTTCGCCGACGATCTCGGTCCAGCGCGGCTCCAGCGCCGAGGCGCCGCGGCCGAATTTCGCGTCCAGCTCCTTGATCAGCCCCTGCAGCGCCCGCCCGGCTTTCGGAGCCGGACGCGGCGCCGGGCGCGTGCGTCGCCGCGACAGGATTTCGCGGGCTTCGGCTTCGGTGGGCAGCGGGCGGCGCATTTCCGGTTTATAGCGCGGGGAATGCCCGCCGTCCCCGAACAAGTCGCCGACATCCGCGCCGCCCTGCTGGCTTGGTACGACGATCACCGCCGTGTGCTGGCATGGCGGCCCGGACCCGGGGCCGCGCGGCCGGACGCCTATCGGGTCTGGCTGTCGGAGGTGATGCTGCAGCAGACCACCACGGCACATGCCGCGCCCTATTATCTCGCCTTCACAGGGCGCTGGCCGACTGTGGCCGACCTCGCGGCCGCCGACGACGCCGACGTCATGGCCGCCTGGGCGGGGCTCGGCTACTATGCCCGCGCCCGCAATTTGCTGGCCTGCGCCCGCGCGGTGGCCGGGAACCATGGCGGCGTCTTCCCAGACACCGAGGCGGGACTGCTCGCCCTGCCGGGAATCGGCGCCTATACCGCCGCCGCCGTCGCCGCCATCGCCTTCGACCGCCCGGCCAATGTCGTCGACGGCAACGTGGAGCGGGTCGTGGCCCGATTGTTCGCCATCGAGACGCCGTTACCCGCTGCGAAACCGGAGTTGAGGCGGCTGGCGGGCCCGCTGGTCGCCGACGACCGCCCCGGCGATTGGGCCCAGGCCCTGATGGACCTCGGCGCCACTGTCTGCCGTCCGGGCAAGCCGATCTGCGAGCGCTGTCCCTTGACCCGATGGTGCTCGGCCTTCCGAACCGGCCGGCCCGAGCGGTATCCGCTCAAGACGTCGAAGGCCGAACGCCCGCGCCGTCGCGGCCTGGCCTGGGTGCTGCGCGATGATGATGGCCGCGTCGCCCTCGTCCGGCGGCCCGGCAAAGGGTTGCTCGGCGGCATGCTCGGACTGCCGACCAGCGACTGGTCGGTCACCGCCGCCGAAGCCGCGCCGCCGGTGCAGGCGAACTGGCGCGACGCCGGCGCCGTGGAGCATGTCTTCACCCATTTCGTCCTGACGCTGGAGGTGCGGACCGGCGAGGGCGGCGGAGACTTCGTCTGGACGCCTGTGGACGAGGCCCTGGCCTGCCTGCCCACGGTCTTCCGCAAGGCGCTCGAGCGGGGGCTTGCCTAGCCCAGCGTCCGTACCGCGACCGGTCCCTCGGTCCGTCGCGGCATGACCACCGTATGCGTGCCCATCTGCTGGAAGGTCAGGTCCGCCTCGCCGTCTCCAATCTGCAGGCGGGTGATGTTCAGCCGGTCGATGCCCGACGGCAGCAGTGGCCGGTCGATCTCGACCACCCCCTCAATGGCGTCGATGCGAACGCCCAGCGCCGCCTGCAGCAGCTGGTTGCCGTTGCCGACCAGGCCGGGCACGCCCGGTTCGATGGTCACCTCGAGCGGGGAGGGATGGGTCGAGCGTTGATAGCGGCGAAGGGTCTCCAGGCGGCCGAACAGCTTCGGCAGCTCGATCTGGTCGGACATGCCCTCCTCGGCGCGCGCGTACCCCTTGAGCTCTCGGACGATGTCGGCCGAGCGACGCAGCTCGCTGGCCATCGAGTCCCAAAGCTCCTGGATGGCGGGATCGGGCGAGCGAGGCACGAGCTGGAGGCAGCCCAGCGCGCCCGCCAGCGCGTTGTTGAGCTCATGGGCCACCACGGAGGCCACCTTGCCGATGGAGGCCATGCGCTCGGTGTGCAGCAGCTGGGGTCGCAGCGCTTTTTCGTGGTTGATGTCTCGAATGATGCAGACCGCGCCGTCGTCGTCGGGTCCGACGGGAGCAGCGTTGAAGCCGGTGACCACGATCTGCTGCCCCGGTCGGAGGAATCGGATCTCCTGGCGGGCGGGCTTGCGACCCGCGAGCGCCTCGCTGATCATCTGCTGCACGGCCCCGCGATCGAGGGCGTGGGCCATCGAGCGAAGCAGCTGCCCGATCAACTGATCGCTATGTCGCTGGAACAGCTGCTCGCTGGAGGGGTTGCACGAGCGCACGCAGCCCCGCTCATCGAGCGTGATGATGGCCAGCGGAGACGCTTCCCAGGCGCTCCGGTAGGTGTTGTCCGCCTTCAAACCCGTGGTCCCCAGACCTGATTCTATCGGCCGAATTGACGTCATTGCGGCCCAAATTGGGTAAGGCAGTGGTATTACCGATGCCCGAGCTCGCGATGCTCTACCTGGTCGCTACCCCCATCGGCAACCTCGACGATGTCTCGCTGCGGGCCATCGAGGTCCTGCGGTCGGTGGACGTCGTCGCGAGTGAGGACACCCGGCATACCGCCAAGCTGCTGTCGCGCCATGAGATCAAGGCGCGGCAGATGCCCTTTCACGAGCACAACGAGACCCGGGTGGTGGGCAAGCTGGTGCGGCTGCTCCAAGACGGGCGCGACATAGCGTTGGTGTGCGACGCGGGGACCCCGGGAATCGCCGATCCGGGGTTCTCGCTCGTGCGCCGCTGCCACGAGGAGGGCCTGCCGGTGACCATGGTCCCGGGGCCCGCCGCGCTGGTCATGGCCGTGGTGCTGTCGGGGCTACCGCTGCACTCGTTCACCTTCCGCGGCTTCGCCCCGCGCAAGCCGGGCAAGCGCCGCCGCTTCCTGGCGGTGGACGCATCGTCGCCCCACACCCTGGTGCTGTACGAGAGCCCCTATCGCATCGCAGCCCTGCTCGCGGATGCCCAGGAGGTGCTGGGCGATCGACCTGCGGCGCTGTGCAACGACCTGACCAAGAAGTTCGAGGCGGTCCACCGAGGCTCGCTCAGCGAGCTTCGGCGTCGACTCGAAGAGGACGGGGCCAAGGGCGAGTATGTGGTGGTCATCGCCGGGGCCGACGCCGCAGGCGAAGGGGCGGGCTCCGAGCCTGTGCGTCCATCCCCGGAGTCGTGAGCGGGCCACGGACCTCGGTGACCGTCGCTCGTGCCCGCGCGTGGGCTGCGGCGCCGGGGTCGTCGATGGGTTGATACGATGGGTCGTGGCGAGGAGTCGTGCCTGGGCGCTCGTGTCGGCGCTCGTAGTGCTGGGCTGCCCCAGCCCGGCTCCGGTCGAGACCTGCGTGCCCGCGACGCCGGATCCGCCCCCGGCAGGGGATCGGACGACCGCTTCGCCCGAGCCGCCGCCCGAGCCTCCGCCCGAGCCTCCGCCGGCCCTCATGGCCCCCCGCGATCCCGACGAAGGTCCGCTGGGGGCGTACGCGGTGGTCGAGATGATCGGCGGCGGTGACGACGACTGGCTGGAGATCTACCGGGCCGATGCGCTCGACTATGTCGCGGCGCTCGACGACCTCGAGCAGCTGCTGCAGATCGCCGACGAGCCCCGAGCGCGGTGGCTCGCGGTCCCCCCGGTGCGGGATCGCTATCGCGCGGGGGAGGTTCGGGCCATCGAGGCGGTCGCGGCGGACGAGCGAGCGCCCGCCGGTCGACGAGTCGTCGCGATGATCGCCATGGTCGACGGCGGCGCCCGTATGTCCGACGAGTCGCTCGTCGAGTTGGTCGCCGGCGCTCGAGATCCAGAGATCCGGATGGCGGTGCTCACCATGCTCGGTCGCTCGACGTCGGCGAAGGCGCGCCGCGCCGTGCTGCGGCACTTGTCGAGCGACGGCAACGAGCGCGTGCGGCAGTCGGCGGCGCTGGCCGCCGTGCGGCAGCGAAACGTCCAGGCGGTGCCTACGCTCGTCGAGCTGACCGACTCGCGCGCCGACAACCGGATCTACATCGGCGCGCTGGGTGCTCTGGGCAGCCCCGCCGCCGCCGAGGCGCTCATCGACCGGCTCCGCGTGGCGCTCGACGAGCGCCCCAACAGCGACGAGCTGTATCGCTTGCAGCACGCGGTGGGTACCGCGCTGCCGATCCGCTTCGCCGAGGCGGGTGCCCCGATGCTCACCCACGAGCGCAGCCGGACCGAGATCGTCGACGGCGCCGGCCACTTCCTCCAGCTCGAGCAGCCCGAGGTCGTGAACGGGTTGCTCGTCGACTTCCTGACGGCATGAGCCCGCGACCTCCGCTCCCCGACGGGCTGGTCGCCGTCGTCAAGCGCGACTGTCCGACGTGCACGCTGGTCGAGCCGGTGCTGGCACAGCTCGCCGGGGCGGCCGGCCTCACCGTCTACTCCCAGGACGACCCGGCCTTCCCGGCGGGGGTCGCCGTCGTCGACGACACCGATCTCGCCGTGTCGTGGCACTGGGGGATCGAGACCGTGCCGACCGTGCTCCGCATCGAGGACGGGGCCGAGGTCGAGCGCATCGTCGGCTGGAACCGCGACGAGTGGGCGGCCTTCACCGGGGTCGCCGGCATCGGCGCCGAGTTGCCCGAGTGGCGTCCCGGGTGCGGGTCGCTGTCGGTCGACCCCTCGCGCACCGACGACCTGGTCGCCCGGTTCGCCACCGACGGCCTGCGCAGCCGCCGGGTCGAGCTCGCCTCGCTCGAGGACGAGATGGAGGCGATGTACGACCGGGGGTGGAGCGACGGACTGCCCGTCGTCCCGCCGACGCCGGCGCGCGTCGCCCGCATGCTCGAGGGCACGACCCGCGACCCGGGCGACGTCGTCGCCGTCGTGCCGCCCGACCTGGTCGAGTGCACCGTCGAGAAGGTGGCCGTGAACGCCGTGATGGCCGGCTGTCGGCCCGAGTACCTGCCCGTGGTCCTCGCCGCCGTCGAGGCGGCGTGCACCCACGAGTTCAACATGCACGGGCTG
>JBGTSL010000056.1:0-8678 GCA_041940325.1 Brevundimonas sp. | reverse complement strand
CACCGAGGAGCTGTGGGGTCAGCTGGCCGGGGAGGGCGCGCCCCGCCCGGAACCGACCCTGATCGGCGCCGCCTGGCCCGACCTGCCGGACGCCTTCATCGACGCCGCCGCCGAGGCGGAGATCGGCTGGCTGGTCGATCTGGTCACCGAGATCCGCGCCCTGCGCGCCGAGATGAATGTGGCCCCGTCGGCCAAGCCGCCGCTGACCTTCGTCGCCCCGGACGCGCCCACCGCCGACCGCATCGCCCGCCATCGCGATCTGATCCTGACCCTCGGTCGGGTGTCCGAAGTCGGTCAGGCGGACGCCGCGCCGGCCGGCGCCGTGACCTTCGTCTCCGGCGGCGCCACCGCCGCCCTGTCGCTGGCCGGGATCATCGACCTCGCCGCCGAGCGGGCGCGGCTCCAGAAGGAGATCGCCGCCTTCGACAGCGATATCGGCCACGTCAACAAGAAGCTGGGCAACCCCAACTTCGTGGCCCGCGCCGCTCCGGAGGTGGTCGAGGAACAGCGAGAGAAGCTCGCCGAGGCCGAGGCCGGCAAGGCGAAGCTACTGGCCGCGCTGGCCCGCCTGGACGCGGTGGGGTGACGAAGGTCCGGCTCGACCAGCTGCTGGTCGCGCGCGGTCTGGCGGAGAGCCGGGCCAGGGCGAAGGCGGCGATCGAGGCGGGCGGAGTCACCGTCGACGGCGCGCCTGCGAAATCGGCCTCCCAGCCGGTCGGCGAGGCCGTTGTCATCGCCTACGCCGACGCCCATCGCTGGGTCGGGCGCGGCGCCCTGAAGCTGGATCACGCCCTGACGCTCTGGCCGGTCCCGGTCGAGGGGCGGATCGTGCTGGACGTCGGCGCCTCGACCGGCGGCTTCACGGAAGTCTGCCTCGATCGCGGCGCGGCCCGGGTCCATGCCGTCGATGTCGGCTCCGGCCAGATGCACCCGCGCGTCGCCGCCGATCCGCGCGTGGTCAATCTCGAACGCACCGACGCCCGCGACCTGACGCCCGACCTGATCCCCGAAGCGCCGCAGCTGATCGTCTGCGACGCCAGCTTCATCGGCCTCGCCAAGGTTCTCCCCCCCGCCCTGTCGCTGGCCGCGCCGGACGCCGATCTGGTCACGCTGGTGAAGCCGCAGTTCGAGGCTGAGAGTGCCAAAGGCGTCGGCAAGAAGGGCGTCGTGAAGGACCCCGAGGCCCATCGGGCGGCCGTCGCCTCGGTCTCGGCCTGGCTGGAAGGGCAGGGCTGGGCCGTGCAGGCGACCGCCGAAAGCCCCATCACCGGCGGCGACGGCAACATCGAGTTCCTGCTCTGGGCCAGGCGATCAAGCAGCGCCGCCGCGCGATGAGCGGTAACGTCTGAAATCTGCGCCAGGCGGCGAGCGACGGCGTCGCGAGCGTTAGCGCCCCTCTTCGCCCATGGAAAAACCCCCGGTGGATTGCTCCACCGGGGGTCTCCGTCACATCGCCGATCGACAGGGGGGCTGAAATTAATCGGCGACGCGATCCGGTTAGTAGCGGTCCGGGCAGGACTGCTCGTATCGGGTGACGAGACGGCCATCGCGCGTGTAGCTGCGGGTCTCGATGGTGCGGCAACCGTAGCGGTCGGTGGCGTAGCCCGACTGATAGCTGCTGCTGTAGCGGCTGTCGTAGCTGTAGCCCGACTGCCCGTAGCGGTAGCGGTCGTCATACCGGTAACGGTCGTCGTAGCCGTAGCGGTCGTCGTACCGGTCGTAGGACTGGTAGCCGTAGCGGTCGCCATAGCGGCTGTCGTCGTAGCGGTAGTTGGAGTCGTAACGGTCGCAGTCGCGGGCGGAGCTGCCGCCGACGCCGGCTCCGACCACGGCCCCGAGCACGCCGCCCAGAATGCTGCCTTCGGTGCGGCGGCCGCGCGCGGCCAGCTGCGACCCGGCCACGGCGCCGACGGTGGCGCCGATCACCGCGCCGCCGGCCTGGCGGTCGTTGCGATAGCTGCGGCAGGCGTCGTCGTAGCGATAGTCGCGATAGCGGTCGTCGTAGCCGTAACGGTTGTCCTGATAGCCATACCGGTTGTCGTAGTCGTAAGGCTGGCCGTAGGCGCCGGTCCCGTAATTCTGGGGGCCCTGATAGGTATAGGCTTGGGCCGAGGCCGCGGCGGGCGCCAGCAGCATGCCGGCGGCGGCGACGGCGGCGGTGGCGGCGATGGATCGGGCGAACATCGGTCGGTCCTGGGTTCGGTTAATAGATGGAGCCCGAACGAATGGAGCCCCGGTCTGTTGCATCCACGCTTAGGCCGCTGAAGCTGAACGGCCTTTGAGCGCGGCGTTCATCTTCGTTCATGTTTCGCCAGCGGCGCGGAACCTCTAGAAGCGCGCGATGACGCAAACGCTGACCATCACGCGCGTGGGCGGGCAGGGCGACGGGATCGCTGAAACCCCGGCCGGCCCCGTATTCGCGCCGCTGACCCTGCCCGGCGAGATGGTGCGGGCCGAGGTGCGCGACGGCCGTGCCGAGGGCGTCGAAATCATCACCGCCAGTCCCGACCGGATCGAGCCGGTTTCGCCCCACTACGGCGACTGCGGCGGCTGCTCGCTGCAGCACTGGGCCAGCGGTCCCTATCTCGACTGGAAGCGCGAACAGGTCCGTTTCGCCCTGGCCCGGGAGGGAATCGAGGCGGAGGTCGAGCCGACCGTCGCCGTGCCCCCTGGCACGCGCCGCCGTCTCGCCCTGCACGCTCGTCGAGGGCCGGACGGCCGGGCCATCCTCGGCTTCAAGGCCCGCAAGAGCTGGCGGCTGGTCGAGATCCGCGTCTGTCCGGTGGCCGATCCCCGGCTGGTCGCGGCCATCCCGGCCCTGACCCGCCTGGCCGAGGCCTTCCTCGAACACCCGAAATCGGCCCCGACCCTGCATGCGACCTGGACCCTGACCGGGCTCGACGTCGACGTGACCGGCGTCGAGCGGCGCAGCGGCGGCCTGTCCCGCGACGCGCAGATGCGGGCCATCGCGGCGGCGACGGCGGCGGACCTCGCCCGCCTCAGCCTCGCCGGCGACACGCTGGTGATGTCGCGCCAGCCGCTCGTGGCCTTCGATCCGGCGACCGTGCCCCTGCCGCCGGGCGGCTTCCTGCAGGCCGTCCCCGAGGCCGAGGCCGCCATGGTCGCGCGCGCGCTCGAGGCGGTTCGCGGGGCGAAGAAGATCGCCGACCTGTTCTGCGGCGCGGGAACCTTCACCTTCCCGCTGGCCACGGTGGCCCCGGTGCTGGCGGCGGACGCCTCGGCCGCCGCAATCGCCGCCCTGAAGGCCGGCGTCGGCACGGCGAAGGGGCTCAAGCCGATCACCGCCGAGGCCCGCGACCTGTTCCGCCGTCCGCTGGCGCCGTACGACCTGCGCGGCTGCGAAGCCGTGGTGCTGGACCCGCCCCGCGCCGGGGCCCGCGAGCAGACGGCGCAGCTGCCCGGCACGAAGGCGCACACCGTGGTCTATGTCTCGTGCAATCCGGCGACCTTCGCCCGCGACGCCCGCCTGCTGATCGACGCCGGCTTCCGGCTCGAGCGCGTCACGCCGGTCGATCAATTCCTGTGGTCGGCCCACGTCGAACTGGTCGGCGTGTTCCGACGCTAGAGACCGGTCAGGCAGAAGGACGTTGAACCGGGCTTCGCCGTATCGCGTTGGGCATCCATGGCTACAGACCCAGGCGCCGCGGACGATCACTGGTGGACGCTGGTCCGTGGCGAAGGCCCGGTCCTCGCGACGGCGATTCACGACGGACACGGCGTCCGCGCCGACCTGAGAGACCGGTTCGCCCTGTCGCCGGAAGAGCGCCTGCGCGAGGAAGATCCCTTCACCGGCCACGCCATCGGCCTCGCGCCGAACCGGCTGACCGCCCACCGCTCCCGTTTCGAGGTCGATCTCAACCGCGATGTCGACAGCGCCGTCTACCAGCGCCCTGAGGACTGCTGGGGGCTGAACGTCTGGACGGAGCCCCTCGAGGAGGCGGCGGTCGAGGCCTCGCGCCTCTATCACCGGCGCTTCTATGCCGAAGTCCGGCGCGTGCTGGACGAGATGGCGCAGGACCATCGGCGCTTCGTCGTCCTCGACGTGCACAGCTACAACCACCGGCGGGGCGGTCCCGACGCCGAACCGACCCCTCAGGCCGACGCCCCGGACATCAACATCGGCACCTTCTCCATGCCGAGAGATCGATGGGCGCATGTCGTCGACCCGTTCATCGAGGACCTCCGCGCGTTCGACTTCATGGGCCGGCGGCTCGACGTGCGTGAGAACGTGGCCTTCCAGGGCAAGGGCGAACTAACCCGCTTCGTGCACCACAACTGGCCCGATCAGGGTTGCGCCATCGCCTTCGAGTTCAAGAAATTCTTCATGGACGAATGGACCGGCGAGCCCGAGGTCGAGGCGCTGGAGGCGATGCGACGCCTGATCGTCCGCGCCGTGCAGGTGCTGGAGCGGCTGGCGTGACGGCGCTTCGATCCGGGCGGACGGAGACGGCGGAGGCGGGCGCCGCCAGGCTGGAGCGCGACATCATCGCCGAACTCTGCGCGGGGGTCGCCGGCGGGCGTTCCGTGCGCCGGAAGCTGCCGTTCGGCGGGCGGCTTCATGTCGACCGCCCCTTGCCCTTCCTTGTCATCCATCGCGGCGCCGGTCCCCGCCGCGCCAGCGCCGCGCGGGGCGTCGCCACCGCCAGCCCGCTATACGCCGTCTGGCCCAGCGAATCCGACGCCGACGCCTTCGGCTACGATCTCGTCGAGAGCCTCGCGGCGACGCTGGAAAAGATGCTCGGCCGGTTTCTGGTGGTCGAGCTGCATGATCTGGCGACGCCCGGGACGGAGGCGGCGGACTCGCCCGAGCCCACGCCCTACCGGTTCCGGATCAGCGCCTCTGACGACGACCTGGCCCAGGCCGCCGCGCGGCGGCTGCGCGAGGCGCTGCTCAAGTTGGAGCTCGAGCGTCAGACGCCCGAGGTCGACGAACCGGCCGACGACCCCCGGCAGGCCAATCTTCCGCCCGGCCTGTCGCGCCTCTCGCTCGGCATCCCGCGCGCCTACGCCAGGCCGGACGGCGACGGAGTCTTCCCCGGCGTGCTGCACGCCCTGCTGACCGGGGTGCTCGACGCCCTGCTGCAGGCGCTCTGCACCGTTGTGAAGCAGTCGGCCCTCGACACCCCGGCCCACTACCGCGGCCTCGGCCGGCGCGGCTTCATCCAGGCCGCCCGTCACGCCGACCGCAGGCTGGCCGAGGTCGCGTCCTCGTTTGATTTCCTCCTCGCGGTTTCGCCGATCAATACGGCGCAGGCCTGGGCCGCCTTCCGTGACGGCGGCTTCCGCGAGGCGCCGACCTTCCACTACCGGCCGCTGCCGATCGATCCGTCGAGCGCCAAGCGCGATCTCTATGCGGTCGATGTCGACGGGGTCGAGGATCCGGTGCTGGAGGCCCTGTTCCGCGAGAAGCAGCAGGAGATCGACCTTCAGCTGACCATGCTGCAGACCCGCGAGACGGCGCGTTTCCGCGACGCCTCGGTGATGCTGTACGGCCGCGTCGACGACCGCCTCGCCGACCAGGCCGACGCGGTGCTGGCCGCTCTCGCCGATCCCCAGGCGCCCGCCGACGACGAGGAGGACGGGCCCGAACCGGTGGACTGTCATGAGGTCCGCGACGCCGCCAACGCTCTGGTCGCGCGCTATCGCAAGGTCTGGCCGGGCTTCAAGGCCGACATCTCGATCCGGGGCGACGTCGCCGGCCTCATGGTTTCGGGCCCCCGGCTGATGATCTCGCGTCAGACCCGGATGCGACGGTCGCGGTTGAACCCGCTGCTGCAGCACGAGGTCAGCGTCCATCTCCTGACCTGGTTCACCGGCGCCCGGCAGGGGTTGAAGATCTTCCGCTCGGGGCTCGCGGGCTACGAGGGCATCCAGGAAGGGCTCGGCGTCTTCGCCGAGTTCGCCTCCGACGGCCTGACCGCCGCCCGGCTGCGCCTGCTCGCCGCGCGCGTACTGGCTGTCCGGGCCATGGTCGACGGAGCGGACTTCATGGCCGCCTTCCGTCTGCTCCGCGATGAGCGGGCGGTGCCTGCGCGGGCCGCCTTCCAGGTCTGCGCGAGGGTGTTTCGTTCGGGAGGGTTCGCCAAGGATTTCATATATCTGCGCGGCCTGCTGGATGTTCTGGACTATGTCGCCGAGGGGCGCTCGCTGGCGCCCTTCTGGGTCGGCAAGATCGCCCTGGGCCATGTGCCGATCATCGATGAGCTGAACGAGCGCGGTTTCCTCACCGCGCCGCCGGTCACCCCCGAGTTTCTCTCCCAGGATTGGGCCCAGGCCCAACTCAGGCGCGCCCGCTCGGGCGTGTCCCTCGCCGACCTCCTCTCAGAAAGCCCGACCGCATGATCATCGCCTTCTTCGTGAACAGCATGGCGGACGAACATCCGCACTACACCACCACGATCCTGGCCAACGAATGCGTGCGGCGGGGTCATTCGGTGCTGTATCTGACGCCGGGCGATTTCCTGATCACCGCCGACAACAGGCTGCTGATCCACGGCCGCTTCCCGCCGCGCCGGAAATACCGGACCTTCAAGGAATTCTTCGCCGCCCTCCAGGACGACAGCGAAAAGCGCACCATCGATATCGAGGAGGTCGACGTCCTCATGCTGCGCAACGACCCGTCGCGGGACGCCGGCGAGCGGCCGTGGGCGGAAGGCGCCGGCATCCTGTTCGGGCGCGAGGCCGCCCGCCGCGGAGCCCTGGTCCTGAACGATCCCGCCGGCCTGTCCCAGGCGGTCAACAAACTCTACTTCCAGTCCTTTCCCGAGGAGGCCCGGGCCGAAACCCTGATTTCGAAGCACGCCGCCGACATTAAGGCCTTCTCCGAGTCCCATGGCGGCAAGGTCATCCTCAAGCCGCTGCAGGGCAGCGGGGGGCAGGGGGTCTTTTCGGTCGGCGGCAAGAACGCGTCGAATATCAACCAGATGATCGAGGCCATCAGCCGCGACGGCTACGTCATCGCCCAGGCCTATCTGCCGGCGGCCGCCAAGGGCGACATCCGGCTGTTCTTGCTTAACGGCGAACCGCTCCGGATCGGCTCCAAATATTGCGCGGTGCGGCGGGTCAGCGCCACGGACGACATCCGCAGCAACGTCCACGCCGGCGGCTCCATGGTCCCGGCCGAGATCGGCGACACGGAACTGCGCCTCGCCGAGATCATCCGTCCGAAACTGATCCAGGACGGCATGTTCCTCGTCGGCATCGACATCGTCGGCGACAAGATTCTCGAGGTGAACGTGTTCAGCCCCGGTAATCTGCACACCTGCAGCAAGCTGGCCGGGGTGCGTTTCTCGACCCCGATCCTGGAGTCGATCGAGCGCAAGATCGAGATCCGCAACGATCCCTCGACGCAGCTGGACAACCGGGCTCTCGCGGTCATCTGACCGCCTCCCGATTCAGATGGCGAACAGGTCCAGCTGTTTGCGCATGTCGGCCGGGACGCGGAACCGCGTCTCGTCGAGCGCATGCCGGGGACCATCCAGCCCGTAGCGTTTCACCGCCGCCCTGAAACGCGTGGCGATCAGTTCGGCCACCGGTCCGCTCCCCTTCATCCGCTGGTTCCAGTCGGGGTCGTAGTCGCGTCCGCCGCGGGTCTGGCGGATCAGCGACATCACCCGGGCGGCGCGATCCGGCCGGGCGTCGGCCAGCCATTCGCGGAACAGGTCCTTGATCTCCAGCGGCAGGCGCAGGGTGACGTACATGGCCGACGTCGCCCCGGCCTTCGCCGACGCCTCCAGCACCGCCTCAAGCTCGTGGTCGTTCAATCCCGGAATCACCGGCGCGAAACCGACGCCGACCGGGCAACCCGCCTCGGCCAGCCGGCTGATCGCCTCCAGCCGCTTCGCCGGGGTCGAGGCGCGCGGCTCCATCGCCCGGGCCAGCCCCCGGTCCAGGGTGGTGATCGAGACGAAGGCCGAAGCCAGCCCCTCGCGCCCCATGGTCCCGAGGATGTCGGCGTCCCGGGCGATCAGCACCGACTTGGTGATGATGCTGAACGGGTGGCTGAAGCGCTGCAGCACCTCGAGGATCGCGCGCGTCGACTTCAGCTCGCGTTCGACCGGCTGATAGGGATCGGTGTTGCCGCCTATGTGGATGCGCTTGCAGACATATCGCGCCTTGCAGAGCTCCTGCTCCAGCAGACGCGCGGCCTCGGGCTTGAAGAAAAGCCGGCTCTCGAAATCCAGGCCCGGGGATAGGCCCATGAAGGCATGGGACGGACGGGCGTAGCAGTAGATGCAGCCATGTTCGCAGCCCTTGTAGGGATTGATGGAGCGGTCGAAACCGATGTCCGGACTGGTGTTCCTTGCGATGATCGTCCGGGCGTGCTCGGGCGTCAGGGTGGTGCGCAGCGGCGCCGCCCCGGCGTCGTCGCCGGTCCAGCCGTCGTCGAATGCCTCCACGGTCTCCGGTTCGAACCGCCCGGTCGCATTCGACCGCGCCCCCCGCCCCTTCGCCGCTTCAGCCATGCCTTGGATCATAGCACCAGAACAGAACAAAGCAAGAACATTATCCGGAGCCCCGGACATGCGACAGGGCGACGGGTTGGGACGCGCCCTGCTTCGCCCGGTTGTCTGGAGAGGGACCTGTCCAGCGAAGCCCGTCAGGGCGAAGCAGGATGGTGCGGATGAGAGGACTCGAACCTCCACGCCTCGCGGCGC
>JBGTSL010000055.1:0-8716 GCA_041940325.1 Brevundimonas sp. | reverse complement strand
TCCAGCGTATGCGGCGCATGATCCGAGCCCAGCACGTCCGCCACGCCCTGCTCGATCCCCCGCCACAGCCCGGCGATGTGGTAGTTGTTGCGGATCGGCGGGTTCATCTGCGCCAGCCCCTTGAGCCGGTCGTAGGCCTCGTCGCCGTCCAGCGTCAGGTGCTGCGGCGTCAGCTCCATCGTCGCCACGTCCTTGTGCCCCGCCAGGAACTCGACCTCTTCCGCTGTCGTCACATGCAGCACATGGATCCGCGCCCCGGTCTCCCGCGCCAGCCCGACCAACCGCCGCGTCGACATGATGGCGCTCTCGGGGTCGCGGACCTCCGGATGGCTGGTCCAGTCGCCCGCGCGGGCCAGCGGGCGCCGGTCCATCAGCCGGTATTCGTCCTCGGAGTGGAAGGTCGCTCGCCGCTTCACATGACGCAGCACCTCGCGCACCCCGTCGTCGTCAGCCACCAGCAGCGTCCCGGTCGAGGCGCCCATGAACACCTTGACCCCGCAGCAGCCGGGCAGCCGCTCCAGCTCGCCCAGGTATTTCGCATTCTCGTGCGTTCCGCCGATGTAGAAGGCGTGATCGGTCCACATCCGGTCCCGGGCCCGCTCCAACTTGTCGGCCAGGGTGTCCGGATCGGTCGTGTTCGGCTCGGTGTTCGGCATCTCGAACACCGCCGTGACCCCGCCCAGCGCCGCCGCCCGGCTGCCGGTCTCGAGGTCTTCTTTCCACTCCAGCCCCGGCTCGCGGAAATGCACCTGGGTGTCGATAACCCCCGGCAGGACCGTCAGGCCGGCGGCGTCGAACACCTCCCCGGCCGAGGCCTGCGACAGGTCGCCGATGAAGGCGATCCGGCCGTCGATCACGCCGACGTCGGCCATCCCCCGTCCCGCATGGTTGGCCACTTCGCCGCCGCGGACGATCAGGTCGTAAGTCTGGGTCATGGCCCGGCCCTATACCCGGTCGGCCAGCGCCTTGCGAGCCGCCTTCAGCACCCGGTCGGCCGGGAGGTCGTTCATGTGCTCGATGGCCTGGTCGAGGCGCGGATCGATCTTGCGGTATTCGTCGACCGAGCGCGGCCCGCGCACGGCGACGCCGTTCCACGGCCCGCGCTCGACCTCGTCCGAAGGTCCATAGGCCGCCACCACCTGCGTGCCCGACGCGACGGCCAGATCAGTCCACAGCGAGTCCCCGCCCAGATAGAGGGCGCAACGTCCCACGGCCGCCACGACCTGCAATGGATTCAGCCGTCCCTGCAGTTCGACCGTCCGGTTCCGGGGCAGGGCGAGCCGGATGATGTGGGCCGCGTCGCGGTCCGCTTCCGCCCCGACCACCACGACGCGGCCCCCTTCGAGGGGCCCGCCCTCGCCGACGAGGTTGGCGGCCACCTTGGCGTAGCGTTCAGCCGGCCAGCGCCGCCCCATCCACGCCGCCCCGGGGCCTACGGCCAGCAGCGGCCCCTCCCCCGCTGGGATCAGGGCGTCGACCGCCGCCTGCGTCGCCTCCGAGACGAACAGCCGGGGCGCGGGAGCCTCATCCAGCTGCAGCACCCGCGCCGCCAGTTCGACGGCGTGGACGCCCGGCTCGCGCTCGCCGCGCACCGCCCGCTTCTGCCGCTTCAGCCTGCCGGACAGGGCCGAGCCGCGCAGGTCGACCACCAGCCCCCATTTCGTCGCCCGCACCTGGTTCCAAAGGCCGAACCAGTCGAGCCGGCTCTCCTTCTCCAGCACGATCAGCCGGTCCAGCCGGGGCGTGTCCGCGAATAGGGGCGCGCTGGCCGGCGATCCGACCACCGTGAACCGCGCTTGGGGCATGGCCTCGACCAGCCAGGCCAGCACGCCGCACGACAGCGCCGCGTCCTGGGCGTCCGCCTCGGCGATGTACAGGATGGGGAACGGGCCCGTCATGATTGGACCGTATACGGATTCTCGCCTCGCCATCAGCGATCAACCACTGTGGTCCACAGGCGCGAGAGGCCCTATCTGGACCCCATGACCACCCACATCGCCCACCTCGACAGCCGCGCCCTGATCCGGGTCTCGGGCCCGGACGCCCGCCCGTTCCTGCACAATCTGCTGACCCAGGACGTCGAGACCCTGGCCGAGGGCGAACTCCGCTTCGGCGCCCTGCTTTCGCCGCCCGGACGGCTGCTGTTCGACCTGTTCCTGTGGGGAGCGGCGGACGGCGTCCTGCTCGATGTCGCCGCCGACCGCCGCGAGGCGCTGCGGCAGCGCCTGTCCATGTACAAACTCCGCGCCCGGGTCGCGGTCGAGGCCGACGACCGCCCCGTCTTCACGTCGTGGCCGAAGGTCGCCGATGGCTTCACCGCCGACCCTCGCGCCGCCGGTCTCGGTGGCCGGCGCATCGGCGGCGACTTCGAGCCGAACGCCACGGAATCCGACTGGCAGGCCCACCGCCTCGCCATCGGCGTCCCCGACCCCGCCGCCGACGCCCCCTCCGACAGGACCTATCCGATCGAGGCCAATTTCGATCTGCTGAACGGCATCGACTTCGCCAAGGGCTGTTTCGTCGGCCAGGAGACCACGTCCCGCATGAAGCGGCGTGGCAGCATCAGGAGCCGCATGCTGCCGGTCGCTTTCGACGGCCCGCCCCCGCCCTTCGGCGCCGAGGTGCTGAACGGCGACCTGCGCGCGGGCGAGGTGCTCAGCGGCATGGCAGGCGCGGCCATGGCCCTGCTGCGGTTGGACCGGCTGGAGGGGCCCCTGACGGTGGACGGGCGGCCGGTCACGGTCCGGCGCCCCGACTGGACAGGCCTCTGAAACGAAAAACGCGCCCGGAGCGGGCCCCGGGCGCGTTTCCGATAGTCAGGCCCCATCGCTTAGTGGGCGGGGGTCTCGGCCGGCGTCTGGACCGAGGCGTCGACGTTCTCGGCCGCTTCGTTGGTGGCGACGGCGGCGTTGACAGCCGCGGCGTCGGCGTTGGCGGCGGTGTCCTCGGCGGCCGAGGCGACGGTCTCGCCGGCGGCGTCGGCGGTTTCAGCGGCGTTGTTTTCCGTCTGCTGCGAGCAGGCCGCCAGGGCCAGGGCGGTGGCGGCGACGGCGAGAATGGCGATACGCATGGGAGTTCCTCCTTGAATGGAAGCCCTCTTGTTCGGCGTGCGGCCCCGCTTGTCCACCCCTGACCGGGACGGGGGCTGTTCACCTGTGGATCGTCGCTCCCCTTTGATCGCGCCGGCGGGGCTCGCCATCCTTCGCCTTCCACCGGAGACCGCCATGCCCCTGATCGACCTGAGCCACACCATCGAGGACGGCATGGTAACCTACAAGGGCCTGCCCGCGCCGCTGATCTGCGACCACCTCAGCCGCGAGGCGTCGCGGGCCAACTACGACGCCGGCACGGAATTCCAGATCGGCCGCATCGAGATGGTCGGCAACACCGGCACCTATCTCGACAGCCCCTTCCACCGCTACGCCGACGGCGAGGATCTCAGCGACATCGGCCTCGAGCGCGTCGCCGCCCTGCCGGGGCTCGTCGTCCGCGCCCCGGACACGCAGGCCATCGACGCCGACCGCTTCGGGAGCCTCGACCTCGCCGGCAAGGCGGTGCTGGTGCACACCGGCTGGGCCCGCCACTGGCGCACCGACGCCTATTTCGAGGACCACCCCTTCCTGACCGAGGCCGCCGCCGCCTGCCTCGTCGAGGCCGGCGCGGCGCTGGTCGGCATCGATTCCCACAACATCGACGACACCCGAACCCGCGCCCGCCCGGCCCACACCCGGCTGCTCGGCGCAGGCATCCCGATCTGCGAGCACATGCGCGGGCTGGAGCTTCTGCCCGACGCCGGCTTCCGCTTCACCGCCGCGCCGCCCAAGGTGAAGGCCTTCGGGACTTTTCCAGTCAGGGCGTTTGCGGAAGTGGGCTGAGGCGTGGCTGCACGCCCGCCTCCGACCCGCTAACCTCTCCCCATGCCCGACTCACTCCACCGCTGCGCCTGGTGCGGGACGGATCCGCTCTACGTCGCCTATCACGACGAGGAGTGGGGCGTGCCCGAGTACGACTCCCGCGCCCTCTGGGAGAAGCTGGTGCTGGACGGCTTCCAGGCCGGGCTGGCGTGGATCACCATCCTGCGGAAGCGCGAGGGCATGCGCGACGCCTTCGACGGCTTCGACCCGGAGAAGGTGGCGGCCTACGGCGAGGCGGACATCGAGCGTCTGCTGGGCGACGCCCGCATCATCCGCTCCCGGGCCAAGATCAACTCGGCCATCAAGGGCGCGCGGATCTGGCTGGAGATGCGCGACAGCGGCGAGGATTTCGCCGGATGGCTCTGGTCCTTCGCCGGCGGCGTCCCGATCCAGAACCACTGGCCCGACAGCGCCGGCCGTCCGGTCGCCACGCCGGCGTCCGAAGCCATGGCCAGGGCCTTGAAGAAGCGCGGCTTCACCTTCTGCGGCCCCGTGATTGTGTACGCCTTCATGCAGGCTGTGGGCATGGTCAACGATCATGGCGTCGAGTGCTTCCGTCACCGGCAGGTTCGTGCGATGGCCGACCGGTGAAGACCCCTTCGACAAAGCCGGCCAAGGGCAAGGCGTCGGCCAAGGTGCCGAAAGCCGCGCGCGCCCTGCCGACGCTGGCGCTCGAATCCGTGCTGATCCAGTCGTGCGGCGGCCTCGTCTGCGGCGTCGACGAAGCCGGGCGTGGTCCGTGGGCCGGCCCCGTGGCGGCCGGGGCGGTGATCCTGAGCCATGACGACCTGCCCGAGGGCATCGACGACTCCAAGGCCCTGACCTACGCCCGGCGCGAGGCGCTCGAAATCGAGATCAAGGCCCGCGCCGTCGCCTGGGGCGTCGGCTTCGCCTCGGTCGAGGAGATCGCCGGGTTGAACATCCTGCACGCCACGGGCCTGGCCATGTGCCGGGCGATCGAGGCGATGTCAGTCCAGCCGGTCGCCGCGCTGGTCGACGGCAACTACCGTTTCAACCTGCCCTGCGAGGTGCAGACGGTGGTCGGCGGCGACGGCCTGTCGCTGTCGATCGCGGCCGCCTCGATCCTCGCCAAGACCGCCCGCGACCGGCTGATGATCGATCTCGACTCCGAGTATCCCGGCTACGGCTTCGCCGGCCACAAGGGCTACAACGCACCGGTGCATCAGGCGGCGCTGCGCACGCTTGGCCCGTGCCCCGCCCACCGGCGCGGCTGGGCCCCGATCCGGGCGCTGCTCGAAGAGGCCTAGATGTGCAGGGCGCCGCCGAGCATGGCGCCCATCAGGGCCGCGACGACGCCGCCCAGCGTGATGGTCAGCCAGGCCGGGACGCCGTCCGCGAGGTCCGACAGGCTCCGGTCGGGCTCGGGCGCCACATCGTTGGCCACACGGTGATCGAACCGCGCCGGCGAGGGCGGTCGCCAGGCGACGGTTTCAAAGGCGTCGACGGTCCGGCCATAGGCTCGCCGGGCTTCCAGACGCCGCGAGGGGGTGAGGGTCATCTGTTCCATGGCCGACACAACGGCCCGGATTCCGGACCGTTCCCGGCTACGCCGCGTCGGCGAGGTTCACCCGCCGGTCGCTGACCACGAATAGATATTCGACGTTCCTCAGCCGCCCAACGGCCCCGACCTTCTCGCCCTTAGGATTGTGGATGCCGATGCGCGCCCCGACGTAGCGCGGCCGGGCGATCTCGATGACCTGCACGTCGCCCCGCCCGGACAGCATTTCGACCAGCTGATCCCGCGACAGATAGCCCTCGTCGTTGAACGAGACGATCAGGTTCGGCGCCTTGACCCCCTCGATCACCGCCTGCAGCGCGGGGGCTATGCCGGGCCGGCTGTTGAAAGCGCTCTTGCGGGTGCGGACGTCGATCCGCTTGTTGGCGATCCCGTAGGTCTCGGGCTTGTCCCACAGCACCAGGCTCTCCCAGCAGTGGTAGTTCCCGAGGTAGGAATGCTGGTTGTAAGGCGGGTCCAGGTAGACGAGGTCGGCCTCGATCTGGGGGGCCAGTTCGACGGCGTCGGCCCGGGTCGCCCGGCACGGCCCCGCCGCCACGCCTGGCAGGATGTCGGGCATGCGCAACTCCAGCGGCTTCAGCGCCCGGCTGGCCCAGCTCTTCATGTAGGCCATCTGCAGCCCGGCGGTGGAATCGACCCGGTCGGCCGCCTCCATCAGGCTGACCAGGGCGATGGCCTCCAGCTCGGGCTCCAGCGCCATGGCCGCGATCCGGTCGCGCATGGCGTCGATTCGCGCCCCGTTCTCCGGGGTGAAATAGCGGGCGTCCTCGCAGAAGGTCTTCGTGAACCAGCCGGCTTCCGGCGTCACGGCCCGAAGTTCCGCCAGCACGGCCTCCGCCTTCTCAAGCCAGCGCTCCCGGTCGGCCTGTACATAGGCCGTGGCCAGCACATGGGCGTAGGCGTTGTGGTCGTTCGACCAGACCCGGAAGCCTTCCCTTTTTAGCGCGTGCCCGACCCGCGAAGAGCCCGAGAACAGGTCGCAGACGGTCCCGCCATCGGGCAGCACGCCCGAGATGGCCCGGACGATCTCCGCCAGCAGCGCGCGCTTCGAGCCGATGTATTTGATCATGCGGACCCTTGCGGGGGTCAGCCCTTGTGGCCGCGCCCCTTCATCGGAACATGCGCCAGTCGCAGCAGATTCGCAGCCCCCGGCGCGCCGAACGGAGTCCCGGCGAGGATCAGCAGCCGCTGGCCCGGCTCGGCGAGGCCGAACTCCACCGCCTTCTCCACCGCGTCGTCGGTGACCTCCTCCAGCGAGGCCGGCTCGCGGCTGAGGCGCGGCTCCAGCCCCCAGACCAGCGCCAGGCGCCGCGCCGTCTCCGGCTTGGGCGTCAGGGCCAGCACCGTCTGCAGCGGACGCTCGCGCGACATTCGCCGCGCCGTCCCGCCCAGGGTGGTGAAGACCACGATACAGGCTGTCGACTGGGACTCGGCCGCCTTGCGCGCCGCCGCCACCAGGGCGTCGACGTCATGCTCGTGCATCCCGGCGTGCTCGGCGTCCATCAGGCTGGGCCACATCTCGTCCCGTTCCACCCGCTCGATGATCCGGCTCATGATGCCGACGGACTCCAGCGGATAGTCGCCGGACGCCGTCTCCGCCGACAGCATCAGGGCGTCGGCGCCCTCATAGACCGCATTGGCCACGTCCGAGGCCTCGGCCCGGGTCGGGGCCGGCGCGGCGGTCATCGATTCCAGCATCTGGGTCGCGACGATCACCGGCACGCCGCGTTGGCGGGCGGCGCGGATGATCCGCTTCTGGGCCACCGGCACCTCTTCCGGGTCCAGCTCGACGCCCAGGTCGCCGCGCGCCACCATCACCCCGTCGCAGTAGTCGAGGATGCTCTCCAGCTCGTTCAGGGCCTGCGGCTTCTCGATCTTGGCCAGGCAGGCGGCGCGGCCTTTCACGATCTGCTTCAGCTCGGCCATGTCCTCGGCCTTCTGGACGAAGCTCAGCGCCACCCAGTCGACGCCGATGCGCAGGGCGAAGGCCAGGTCCTCGCGATCCTTGGGCGTCAGGGCCGAGACCGGCACCACCGCCTCCGGCACCGCCACCCCCTTGCGGTCCGACAGCTTGGATCCGCTCTCGACCGTCACATCGGCCCATTCGTCGGTGCGCTCGCCGACCCGCAGCCGCACCCGCCCGTCGTCGAGCAGCAGCAGCATGCCGGTGCGCAGCGCCCGGAAGATTTCCGGGTGGGGCATCTGCACCCGCGTCTCGTCGCCCGGCGTCGGGTCGAGGTCGAAACGCATCCTGTGGCCAGGCTTCACCTCGATCTCGACATTGGCGAACCGGCCCAGCCGAAGCTTCGGCCCCTGCAGGTCGGCCAGCACGCCCAGCGGCCGCTTCAGCGCCAGCTCGGCCCCGCGGACCGCCTTGAGCGCCGCGGCATGGTCTTCATGCGAGCCGTGACTGAAGTTCAGGCGGAAGACATCGACCCCGGCCTGGGCCAAGGCCTTGACCTCGCCGGGTGCGCGGCTGGCGGGTCCGAGGGTTGCGACGATGCGGGCGCGCCGGGCTCTTTTCATGCGATATCCGTGGCCTTTAAGGGAGCGTTCGCCCCTTGTGCCAACGAAACGCCGCAGGGGTAAGGCCGCTCCGCCCCGCGAAACATGAAGTTACGCCTTCCTGGAGGTCCTCAGGCCCGGGGGACGACCGGATTGAGGGCGCGCTCCAGCGGAGCCAGCCAGCGTTCCAGCTCTATGTCGGGGGCCTTGGTCAGGTCGCGGTCCAGGGTATCGGCGACCGGCGCCGTCGCGCCGATCGCATCCCGGAGCACCTCCAGGGTGCGGGCAGGGGCGACCAGAATCAGGGCGTCTTCGCCGCGCCGCCGGAGCGCCCGCACGGCGGCGTCCGCCACCCCGGCGGCGAACGCCGCCTTGGCTTGGCGGTAGGGGTCTTCGAGGCCAGTGGTGTGGCTGGCGCCGGTGGTCGACTGCACCGAGCGAACGGCCGGATTGAGCCGGCGCTCTTTGCGCAGCTCGGCCAGGGCCGCGCCGCCCTCGACCTCCTGCACCGTGCGGAAGGCGCGGGCCTCGGGATCGCGCTCGACGAAGCGGGCGCGGCCTCCGTCGGCCAGGACGAAGAGGGCTCTGTGTTTTTTGGGCATGACAACCTCGGCGGAAAAGGGCGGCGTCGACCGCCCGTCATCCAACCTACCGCGCCCGGCCCCGCCGCCCTTGATCTGGCACAAGCGGCCGTCGTGCGAGCGGCGGGGGTCGAACCCGCATGACCGAAGTCGAGGGATTATAAGTCCCTTGCGTCTAC
>JBGTSL010000054.1:0-8756 GCA_041940325.1 Brevundimonas sp. | reverse complement strand
CTGCACCAGCCGGCGTCGCTGCTGCGGGCGGAAGGGCCGGCCATGCCGGCGGTCTATCTGACCCCGCTGCTGATGATGATGGCGGGCTACGGCCTGTTCTTCCTGGCCCTCTGGCTGACCGCCATCCGCACCGAGATCGTCCGCCGCCGGGTGCTGTCGATCCGCGCCCGCCGCGCCCTGGAGGCCTGACCCCATGCCCGACCTCGACATGAGTCCCTACGGCGCCTTCGTCTGGCCCGCCTGGGCGATCAGCGCCGTCGTGCTGGCCGGCCTGGCCGCCCGCGCCCTGCTCGCCGCCCGACGCTGGTCGGCCGAGTTGAAGCGGCTGGAAGCCGACCGTCCGGAGGCCTGAGCCGATGAACCGCTGGTTCGCCATCATTCCGCTGGTCGCCCTGGTCGCCCTGGTGGCCTTCGCCGCCATCCGGCTCGGCGACTTCACCGGCCGCTCGCTGGCCGAGGGGGGGCGCAGCAGCGAATACCGCCCCGACGCCCTCGTCGGCCAGCCGGTTCCGGAGACGGTCCTGCCCATGCTGACCGGCGCCGAGGCCGGTCCCGGCGTGCTGGATCTGAAGACCGCCGGCGTCGGCAAGCCGATGCTGATCAACGTCTTCGCCAGCTGGTGCGCGCCGTGCAAGCTGGAGCACCCCAATCTGATGGCGCTGAAGGAAAGAGGCGTCGCCGTCGTCGGCGTGGCGTGGAAGGACGACCCGGCAGACACCCGCGCCTTCCTCGACGAGCTGGGCGACCCCTATGCGATGGTGCTGGTGGACCGCGAGGGCCGCGCGGGCCTCGACCTCGGCATCACCGGCGCCCCCGAGACCTTCGCCGTCGACGCCATGGGCCGGGTGACGGGCAAATTCTCCGGCCCCTTGGTCGAGCAGGCCGAGATCGACCGGCTGGTCGCCTCGATGCAGGCGCCGGCCCGGCCCCTGCCGACCGCCCCCGGCCGCTGACCCGGATCGCCGACCGGAGCCGCCGTTAACCCATTTCCGACGGTTTTCGTTAACCCTGTCGGCATGAGCGCGATTCGTCCTCCGGTCCCCTCGCCCCTGTTCCCGGCGCAGAGCCCGCCGACCCCGGCGCGCGCCTCGCGCTCGGATTTCTTCCGCGCCGCCCTCGAGGGCGTCGGCGCCCCGGCCGAGGCCGCCCCGGCAGGCCGGTCCGCGCCGGCGACGGCGGTCCAGGCGGCGCGGGCGGCCGAGGACCGCCCGCAACGGCCCGGGGCCCTGCTCGACATCCGCGTCTGACCCCTCACGCGAAAATGAGCGGCGCGCGCTCCGCGACCGTGGTTATGGTGCGCGCCATGCGCACGAGGGGCTGGATCATCCCTGCGGCGGTCCTCGTGGCCGCCTCCGTCGCGGCCGGGTCCAGCGCCCAGCCGTCGAGCCCCGTCGCGCCGCGCGGCGAGGTCCCCGCCGAGCCGGTCGTGGTCGAGTTGTTCACCGCCCAGGGCTGCGCCGGCTGCCCCGAGGCCAACACCCGGGTCGAGGCCCTGGCCGACACCCCGGGGGTCATCGCCCTGACCTACGCCGTCGACTACTGGGATTATCTCGGCTGGCCCGACACCTTCGCCCGGCCCGAGTTCGCCCAGCGCCAGCGCGCCTACACCCGGCCGCTGAAGCTGCGCGCCGTGGCCACGCCGCAGGTGGTCATCGACGGCCGCCGCCAGGTCCCCGGCGCCGAGGAGGAGGCCCTCAAGGCCGCCGTCGAGGAAGAGGCCGCCCGTCGGGTCTTCCCGCCCGAGATCGAATTCCGCGAGGCCGGCGACCGGGTCGGGGTCGGCTCGGGCCGCGTCCCCGCCGGCGGCGCCGAGGTGGTGGCCGTCGTCTATCGCCCCGGGCCGCAGACCGTCGAGATCGAGCGCGGCGACAACCGCGGCCAGACGGTGCGTCAGGTCAATGTGGTCCGTTCGGTGCGCAGCCTCGGCCCCTGGGCCGGGCGTCCGGCCCTCTACGACCTCCCGGCCGGGCTGGAGGCCGACGAGGCGGTCGCCGTGCTGGTTCAGGCCCGGACCGATCGCCGCATTCTCAACGGCGCCGTCCTGCCGCCGCGCTGAGCCCGTCAGCTTTCGTCACTGGCGTCGCTTGAACCCCCGGCCCGACAGTGCAAGCTTGGCCGCCCGCACCCTTGGGTGGAACACACAGGCGTCTGCATGATCCCGGCCTTCCGTCTGATGGCGACCTTCGGCCTCGCCCTGGCCTGCGCCGCGCCGGCGCCCGTCGCGGCCGCGCGGCAGGATCCGTCGCCGCCGGCGGCGGCCTCGCCCGAAGCCGACGGCGTGGCCCAGATCGTCACCGCCGCCGAACTGGCCGCCTGGGGCCGCGCCCGCCGCGATCCCGAAGCCCTGGCGGTCGCCGCCCGCATGCTCGACGAGGTGCCGTTGCGCGCCGGCGCGGGCGGCGACCCGGACGTGGCGCCGGTGCTGACTCCGGCCGGGCTCCGGCAGGAGGCGGCGGCCCTGCGCGGCGAGGACGCCACGGTCCGGGAGGTGGTCGTCACCGGGGCTCGCGCCGCCTCGGCGGAACGGGAGCGGGCGGAGCGGGAAGCCCGCGAGCGGGCCGAACGGGACCGGGCCGAGGGCGAGGCGATGATGGAGCCGCCGCAACCGGCTCCGCGCCAGCCCGCCCAGCGGAGACCGACCCAGCCCGCCCCGGTCGCGCCGCCGCCGCCGCCCCCGCCCCCGCCGCCTCCGCCTCCGCCGCCCCCGCCCATGGTCGGCGTCCAGTCCTCGCCGTTCGGTCAGGGCCCCGTTTCGACCGTCCGCCGGCTGGCCTCCCGCGAGACCTGGAGCTTCGAGATCGACGCCCGCGGGGCCGAGGTCCTGCGCATCGCGGCCATCGGCGACGGCGACACAAACGTCGACCTGACGGTGCGGGACGCCTCGGGCAGACTGCTCTGCGCGGACGGCTTCGGCGATCACTATCCGGTCTGCACCCTGTCGCCCGCCGCCCCGGCGCGGCTGCGGGTGCATGTCGTCAACCGCGGCGCTTTGTGGACCCGCGTCCAGATCCTGAGCAACTAGGGATCAGGCGCCGGCCTTGCGGGCGAAGGACAGGGCGCCCTCGGCCAGCATGGGCACCTGCGCCGCCATGGTCCGGGCGTGGGCCGAGGCGGCGGTGCCGTCGCGCACCCGCCCGGCGATGCCCTGGCAGATGGCCGCCAGCCGGAACAGGTTGTAGGCGAACAGCCAGTCGAGGTTCGCCGGTCGCGCCCCGGTCAGGCCGGCGTAGCGCTCGACCATCTGCTCCACCGACGGAATGCCCAGGGCCGCGATGTCGGCCCCGGCCAGCCCGTTGCGGGCCGTGGCCGGGATCACCCAGGCGATCAGCAGATAGGAGAAATCGGCCATCGGATCGCCCAGGGTCGACAGCTCCCAGTCCAGCACCGCCCGCACCTTCGGCGCCTCCGGATCGAGGATCAGGTTGTCGAGCCGGAAGTCGCCGTGGACGATCCGCGTCGGGCCCTCCGGCGGCAGGGTGGCGGGCAGGAATTCGATCAGCCGGTCCATGGCCGCGATCGGATCGATCTCCGAGGCCCGGTACTGTTTGGTCCAGCGCCCCACCTGGCGCTCGAAATAGTTGCCCGGCCGGCCGTAATCGCCCAGCCCGATCGCCGCCGGATCGAAGGCGTGCAGCGCCGCCAGCGTATCCACCTGGGCGTCATAGATGGCCCGCCGCTGGTCCGGCGTCATGCCCGGCAGCTTCAGGTCCCACAGCACCCGACCCTCGACCTTGTCCATGACGTAGAACATCGAGCCGATGACGGTCTCGTCGGTGCACAAGGCCCACGGCCGCGCCACCGGATAGCCCTGGGCGTGCAGGGCCGAGATCACCGTGAACTCGCGGTCGACCGCGTGGGCCGAGGCCAGCAGGGTCCCGGGCGGCTTGCGGCGCAGCACATAGGTGCGCCCCGGGGTGGTCAGCTCATAGGTCGGGTTCGACTGCCCGCCCTTGAACTGGCGGATGTCCAGCGGCCCCGAATAGGCCGGCACGTTGGCCTCCAGCCAGGCGTTCAGCTGGTGCGTGTTCAGGGCGTGGCGGGGATCGACCTCCCGCGTGCCGGAAAAGGCGGTCTGGGCGTCTTCGAGGTCGGTCTGGCTCATTGCGCGGCGATGATGGCGGCCTTCACCGCTCCGCGCCAGCCTTTCAGCAGCCGTTTGCGCTCGTCGGCGCCCATGCGCGGCTCCCAGCGCGCCGGCGCCTCGGCCGGATGGTCCTCGAGATCGCCGATCAGGCCGACGCCCAGCGCCGCCAGCCGCGCCGCGCCCAGCGCCGTCATCTCCTGGAAGGCGGGGCGCTCGACCACGACTTCGCAGATGTCGGCCACGAACTGCATGGCGAAGGCGTTGGCGGTCACCCCGCCGTCGACCTTGAGCACCTTGAGCCGGGGCGCTCCATCCTTCGTCAGGGCGTCGAGCAGGTCGCGGGTCTGGTAGGCGAGGCTCTCCAGCGCCGCCCGCACCATCTGCGCTGGACCGCTGTCCCGCGTCAGACCGACGATGGTCCCGCGCGCCTCCGGCTCCCACCACGGCGCCCCGAGGCCGGTGAAGCCGGGGACCAGATAGACGCCGCCGTTGTCCTTGAGCCCCTGGGCCATGGCCTCGGACTGGCGCGACTCGGAGATCACCTTCAGCCCGTCGCGCAGCCACTGGATCGCCGAGCCGGCCGAGAAGATCGATCCCTCCAGGGCGTAGGCGACCTGCCCGTCCGCGGCATAGCCCAGGGTGCCGAGCAGACGGCTGGTCGAAGCCACCGGCGCGCCGCCCACATTGGCGACCAGAAAGGCTCCGGTGCCATAGGTGATCTTGGCGTCTCCCGCCTTCAGCGCGCCATGTCCCACCAGTGCGGCCTGCTGGTCCCCCGCCGCGCCATGGATCGGCAGGGCCGCCCCGAACAGCGATGGCTCGCAATCGCCCAGATGATCGGCGCAATCCCGGATTTCCGGCAGTCCCGCCATCGGGACATTGAACAGCGCCGCCAGGTCCGGCCGCCACCGGCGCGTAGCCAGGTCCATCAGCGAGGTGCGGCTGGCGTTGGTCGCGTCGGTGACGTGGCGGGTCCCCCCGGTGAGTTTCCAGATCAGCCAGGTCTCGACGGTGCCCAGCCTGACCTCGCCGCGTTCGCACCGCTCGCGCGACCCGGGAACCGCATCCAGCAGCCAGGCGAATTTCGAGGCTGAGAAATAGGGGTCGAGGATCAGTCCCGTCGCCGCCTGCACCATGGGCTCATGCCCCGCCGCATCCAGCCGCGCCGTGACGTCCGCCGTGCGCCGGTCCTGCCAGACGATGGCGCGATGCAGCGGCTCCCCCGTCGTTGCGTCCCAGATCACCGCCGTCTCGCGCTGGTTGGTGATGCCGACGGCGGCGAACCGCCCGACCCCGCCCGCCTTGCGGATGACCTCGCGGCAGGTCTGCAGCGTCGCCGCCCAGATCTCGGCCGCGTCATGCTCGACCCAGCCGGGCTTCGGAAAATGCTGCGCCAGCTCGATCTGGCTGACCGCCAGCGGCCCGAGCCGCCCCCCCTCGCCGCACTCGAAGGCGATGGCGCGGGTCGAGGTCGTGCCCTGGTCGATGGCGAGGATCAGTGAGTTCATGGGGCCACCTTACGCAACATGGGGCGATGCGGTTAAGTGCCTCCATGCACACCGCCTCCTTCGCCGGCGTCCAGGACGCCGCCCGCCAGATCGCCGGCCACGCCGTGCGCACGCCGCTGATCGAGAGCCCGGCGCTGAACGCCCGCGCCGGCGGACGGGTGCTGCTCAAGGCCGAGACGCTGCAGGTCGCCGGCGCCTTCAAATTCCGCGGGGCCTGGAACCGCATCAGCCGGCTGACCGCCGAGGAGAAGGCGCGCGGCGTGGTGGCCTATTCCTCCGGCAACCACGCCCAGGCCGTGGCCGCGGCGGCGCGGATGCTGGGCATCGAGGCCATCATCGTCATGCCCGCCGACAGCCCGACCGTGAAGGTCGAGGGCGTCCGCGCCTTCGGCGGCGAGGTGCGGATGTACGACCGCTACAGCGAGAGCCGCGAGGCCATCGGCGAGGAGATCGCCGCCTCCAAGGGCTCGGTCCTCGTCCGCCCCTTCGACGACCCGTATGTCATCGAGGGTCAGGGCACCGTCGGGCTTGAGATGGTCGACCAGGCGAAAGCCGTCGGCGCCCCTATCGATCAACTATTGTGCGGCGCCTCGGGCGGCGGGCTGATCGCGGGCGTCAACCTGTCGATGGCGGCCCTGTCGCCACACACGCCGGTGATCGCGGTCGAGCCGAAACACTACAACGACATGCAGCTGTCGATCGCCGCGGGCGAACGGCTGACCCATCCGCCCGCCCCGGGAACCATCTGCGACGCCCTGATGACCGACCGGCCGGGCGAGCTGACCTTCCCGATCAACCGCCGCGTCGACCGGGTCGAGACCGTCTCCGACGCCGAGGTGGCCGAGGCGGTGCGCTACGCCTTCCGCGTGCTCAAGCTGGTGGTCGAGCCGGGCGGCGCCGTCTCCCTCGCCGCCCTGCTGGCCGGCAAGGTCCCGACGAAGGACCGCACCACCGCCCTCGTCCTGTCCGGCGGCAACGTCGACCCGGCCCTGTTCGCCGCCATCATCGAAGACCGTTTCACCCCGATCGCCTGAGGAGCTCCATGAGCCGCACCGAACGCAAGGGAACGCCCACCCCCGTCGCCGACCTGCCCGGCCTCGTCGGCCAGGAGATCGGCGTCAGCCGCTGGATCACCGTCGACCAGGCCCGCATCGACGCCTTCGCCGAGGTCACCGAGGACCGCCAGTTCATCCACATCGACCCCGAGGCGGCCAAGGCCACCCCGTTCGGCGGGACCATCGCCCACGGCTTCCTGACCCTCAGCCTGCTCTCGGCCATGACCTATGACGCCGTGCCGCCGCTCGAGGGGGTGGTGATGGGAGTCAACTACGGCTTCGACAAGCTGCGCTTCCTCGCCCCGGTCCGCGCCGGGTCCAGCGTCCGCGGCCGCTTCAGACTGCTCTCCGTCGAGGACAAGGGCGGCGGCCGCTGGCTGCTCAAGCACGAGGTCACGGTCGAGATCGAGGGCGCGGAAAAGCCGGCCCTGATCGCCGAATGGCTGGGCATGCAGGTGGTGGGCGGCTGACGTTTGCATCGGACCAGACGATGGTCCGGGCTTCAGGGGCGCCCGCGGCTTGAGCGCGGTCTTCGTCTAGCCCTGCGCGTTGCGGATGGCCGCGGCGCCGGCGAAGGGCGTGACCACGGCGGCGAACAGGACGTAGGCGAGAAGGAAGGCGAGGGCCGGCGCCGGCGACAGGCCGTTCACGGCCCGCTCCAGCGTACCTGATCCGAACACCACCGGCGGGATGAACAGCGGCAGGACGACGACGGCGATCAGCAGGCCGCCGCGCTTCGAGCCGAGGGCCAGCGCCGCGCCCAGCGCCCCGGTCAGGGCGAAGCCCAGCGCGCCGATCAGGGCCGAGGCGGCGACCAGCGGGGCCTGATCCGGCGCGAGGCCGAGGGTGATGGCGGCTATGGGCGCGGTGATGGCCAGAGGCACGCCGACCGCCAGCCACTGGGCCGCGGCCTTGGCCAGCACGACCAGCTCCAGCGCGATCGGCCCGAGGGCGATCAGGTCCAGCGCGCCGTCCTCGAGGTCGCGCTCGAACAGCCGCTCCAGCGACAGGATCGACGACAGGGCCAGGGCCAGCCAGGCGATCCCGCCCGCCACCGGCTTGAGCCCGGCCGGGTCGCCGCCGGCGGCCAGCGGCATGAGGGCGGTCAAACAGAGGAAGAAGCCGCAGGCCAGCAGCGGCCCGCCGCCCCCCGCCCAGGCCAGGGCCAGCTCGCGCCGGAAGAGGACGCCGGGGGCGCTCACCGCCCGGCCCCGATGTCGAAGGCGCGGCCCGCCACCGGCAGGGGGTCGTGCACGGCGGCGAGGATGGCGCCGCCCTTGTCAATGTGCGCCTGCATCAGCACCCCGAGCGCCGCGCGCCAGCGGGCGTCGAGCGGGGCGAAGGGCTCGTCGAGCAGCCAGAGCGGCCGCGGCGTGGCGACCAGCCGGGCGAAGGCGAGGCGGCGGCGCTGGCCGGCCGACAGCTGGCGCACCTCAAGGTCGAGCAGGGGCTCCAGCGCCAGCACCTCGACGGCGGCGGCGATCCCGGCGGCGTCGGCGCCCAGCCACTGCGCCTGGAAGGTCAGCTCCTCGCGCACCCGGCGCGCGCCCTTGAGGCCGTCGAGGTGGCCCAGCCAGTGGATGTGACGGCGGCGCGCCTCGGTGGGGTCGGCGTCTCCGAAGGCGACGGTCCCGGCGTCGGGGCGGAGGAAGCCGGCGATCGCGCGCAGCAGGCTGGTCTTGCCCGCGCCGTTGGCGCCCGTGAGGGCCACGGCCTCGCCGGCGGCCAGCGACAGGTCGAGGTCGCGGAACAGCACCCGCTCGCCGCGCGACAGGGTCAGGCCGGCGACGGTCAGCATCGGCGCATGTCCCAGTTGAGAACCCCTCTCAATACCCGCGTCGGCGACGTGGATACATGGACGGCCCGTGGAACCACCGCTATATCCGGCCTCGCCGCAGCAGGCGTTCGCCGCGCGCGGCGGGGACCTGTGCGCCCCGCCGTCTGTCGCGCGACCGCGCAACCGGATGTCCGGGCGGCGTTGACCAGAGGAACCTCTCCCATGCCGTCGAACGACAGCTTCAAGACCCGTCAGGACCTTTCCGTCGGGCGCAAGAAATACGCCTATTACAGCCTTCCGGCCGCCGAGGAAGCGGGTCTGGCCGGGATTTC
>JBGTSL010000053.1:0-8837 GCA_041940325.1 Brevundimonas sp. | reverse complement strand
GGTCAGCCGCCGAATCCGGCCGGCGCGGTCGACAGCAGTTTCCGCGGCCGGCGCGGCTCGTGGTTGAAGCGGTTGGCCTGTTTGTAGGGCGGGATGTCGGCGTTGATCAGCACGATCTCGCGCCCCTCCACCGCCGCATAGGACTCGGCGATGTTGGCCCGGCCGTCGCGCAGCGCCTTGATCTCGGTGCCGAGCAGCTGGATCCCGGCCTCGGTGTAGTCCTCGAGGAAATAGTCGAATTTCGCCCGGCGGTTCTCGGCGATGACTTTGGTCTTGGGTTTCTCGGCGGCCATTCCGGCCCTCCTACACGCTCCGTTCGCCGCCGCGAAGCCGTCGCCGATCGCTACGTCCGATTCTGACGCAGGCCTCCGCTAGACTGCGCCCATGGTCCGACCGATTTCCAGCCACAGACCGTGTTCAAGCCCGAGGCCCGCGCGGCGCGTTCAATCTGCCGACTCTGCCGACTCTGACACACCGTTTTCCGGCGCCGACTCTGCCGACTCTGACACAACGATTTTTCTAGAGGCCGGCTTCCGCCATGGCCCGGTCGATCGCCGGCTTCACCGCGTCGGCGGTCCGGGCCAGCGGCAGCCGCACCTCCTCGGTGCAGAAGCCGAGACGGGCCAGGGCGTATTTCGCCGGCGACGGGGAGTTGTCGAGGAACAGGCCCTTGTGCAGGCCGATCAGCCGGTCCTGCCAGTCGCGCGCCATGGCGTAATCGCCGCGGGCGGCGGCCTCGTGCAGGGCCACCATGGCTTCCGGGGCGACATTGGAGGTCACCGAGATCACCCCGACCCCGCCGTGGGCGTGGTAGCCGAGGTAGCTGGGGTCGTCGCCCGAGATCAGGTCGAACTGCTGATCGCGGATGTTGGCCCGCATCCAGCTGACCCGCGCCAGGTCGCCGGTGGCGTCCTTGATGCCGACGATGTTCGGATGGACCGCCAGCCGGGCCACGGTCTCATTGGCCAGGTCGACGCCGGTGCGGCCCGGCACGTTGTAGAGCAGCACCGGCAGTTGCACCGCGTCGGCGACGGCCTCGAAATGCGCCGCCATCCCTGCCTGCGACGGCCGGTTGTAATAGGGCGTCACCACCAACGCCCCGTCGGCGCCGACGGTCTTGGCGTGCCGCACCAGCTCGATCGCCTTGTCCGTGGCCGACGACCCCGCTCCGGCGATGACCCGCACGCGTCCCGCAGCGACCTCGACGCACAGCTCCACGACCCGCTTGTGCTCGTCCGGATGCAGGGACGCGCTCTCGCCGGTCGTGCCCATCGGCACGACGCCGTGAACCCCGGCCGCGATCTGGCGTTCCAGCAGCGTCCTGAAGGCGGGCTCGTCCACCTTTCCGTCACGAAGTGGTGTGATCAGGGCGGTGATCACGCCCTTGAACAAGGGGGCGGTCATTGAAACGATGATCCTGCGTGGAAATGGGCGGCGACGCCCCGGGAGAAGCGTGGAAAGGTTAGGTTGACGGCGCCGACGCCGCAACCGTCATGGAATGGGGATCGGACACGGAATGATCGCAACCAGTCTCGCGGCCGCCCTGGCTCTGCTCGCCCCCGCGCCCGAAACGCTGGTTCCGCAGGAACGCCCCTATTCGGAGGCCGCACCGCAAGGAACGCAGGCGCGGCTGCTGAACGATCAGGACACCGCCCTCTTCCGCCAGGGCCTGGCCCAGGCCCGCGCCCGCGACGTGGTCGGCACACGGGAGACGGCGGCGCAGATCCGCAATCCGACCGCGCGAAAACTGGTCGAATGGGCTCTGCTCGACACCTCGGCCACGCAGTTGCCCTACAGCGATCTGGCCGTCGCCCAGACGGCCTTCGCCGGCTGGCCGCGCGGCGAAAGCCGCCGCGAGGCCGCCGAACGGGCGCTGGAACTGGCCGGAGCCGGACCGGACGCGGCCCTCGCCCTGTTCGCCCAGTCGCCGCCGACCACCGCCGAAGGCGCCGTCGCCCTCGCCGACGCGCTCGAGCAGCGCGGCCGCCGCGACGAGGCCCGCGCCCTGATCAGGGACTGGTGGCGGACACGGTCGTTCGACGAGCCGGTGCAGACCCGCATCCTCGGCCGCTGGAGCGGCTGGCTGAGCCAGGCCGACCACGAGGCGCGGCTGAACCTGCTGCTGCTCGGCCCCCACGGGCCGGCGACCCGGGCCATGACGCAACTGGTGTCGCCCGAGCGCCGCGCGGTGGCCGAGGCGGCGATGACCCTGCGCAACGCCTACAGCCCCGATGCGGTCGTAGCCGGCCTCACGCCGGCGCAGGCCATGGATCCGGCCGTGGCGCTGGAGCGGGTGCGCATCCTGCGTTCGCAGAACCGTCAGACCGAAGCCTTCCCCCTGCTCGTCGCCCTGCCCCGGGCCCCATCGCACGACGCCGGACAGGACGCCCTGTGGAGCGAGCGCCGCAACTATTTCCTCGACGCCCTCGAGCGCCGCAACTGGCAGGCCGCCTACGACTCCATGGCCGGCCACGGCTTCCCCTCGGGCGAGCGTAAGGTGGACGCCGAATTCTTCGCCGGCTGGGTCGCCCTGACCAAGCTGAACGACCCGGCCCGCTCGGCCGACCATTTCGAGGTGCTGAGGCAATCGTCCTCGACCCCGATCACCCAGGGCCGCGCCCTGTACTGGCTGGGCCGGGCCGCCGAAGCGCGAGGCAATACGCCCCAGGCGATCGAGTACTATCGCGAGGGCGCGCAGCACATCCAGACCTTCTACGGTCAGCTCGCCGCCGAGAAGGCCGGATTCACGACCCTGACCCTCCCCGGCGATCCGGTTCCGACGGCGACCCAGCGTGAGGCCTTCGAGGCGAACGAAGTGGTCCGCGCCCTCCGCATCCTCGGCGAGACGGGCGAGACCAGCCTTTTCCGGGTGTTCGCCTATCAGCTGGACGACGATCTGCCGGGCGCCGCCGAACTGGCCCTGCTGATGGACCTGTCCCGCGCCTATGGCGAAGGCTTCACGGCCATGATGGTCGGCCGCGCCGCCAGCCAGCGGGGCTTTCTGATGCCCGAAAGGCAGTATCCGGTGCGGATTCCGCCGGCCGTCCCGGGCGCTGCGCCGCTGGAATTCACCCTGGCCATCACTCGCCAGGAATCCAGCTTCGACCCGCGCGCCCGCTCCGGCGCCGACGCCCGCGGCATGATGCAGTTCCTGCCGTCGACCGGCGCCATGGTCGCGCGCCAGCTCGGCATGCCGTTCTCCACCGAGCGGCTCTGGGACCCCGACTACAATATGACGCTGGGCAGCTATCACCTCGGCGACCTGACCAACCGCTTCGGCGGCTCCATGCTGCTGACCACGGTCGGCTACAACGCCGGCCCGGCGCGGCCGCCCCAATGGATCGTCCGCTGCGGCGATCCGCGCGGCGGCCAGGTCGACCCGATCGACTTCATCGAGTGTGCGCCCTTCACCGAGACGCGCAACTACATGATGCGGGTTATGGAAAACATGTCGGTCTACAAGGCCCGGCTGAACGACGGATCGGCCCCCCTGACCCTGTCCGACGACCTGCGCCGCGGCGTCAGCGTGGCGACCGGCCCGCGGCCCTACGAGCCCTGAGCCGCAGGGGCTCGCCCGGCCGACAGCAGGGGCCCGTCGGATCCCTCGACCCAGCGCGCCGACAGGCCGAAGACGCGATCCAGGATTGCGGGCGTCAGGGCCGCCAGCGGAGCGCCGTCGGCCGCCACCGCGCCATGGTCCAGCACCGCCACCCGATGGGCGAAGCGCGCGGCCAACGGCAGGTCGTGCAGGCTGGCCAGCACCGCCTGACCGCCGTCGGCCCGCGCCCTCAAACGCTCCAGCACCATCAGCTGGGCCTCCGGATCGAGCCCCGCGATCGGCTCGTCCAGCATCACGGCGGCCGCGTCCGTGGCGAGCGCCCGCGCCAAGAGCACCCGCGCCCGTTCCCCCCCGGACATCTCGGCCACGCCCCGATCCGCCAGATGCTCCGCCTCCACCTCGGCAAGGGCGCGCCGCGCCCGTTCCATCGCCTCGTCCACGGCCAGGAAGGGCGCGCCCAGCGCCGCCACCTCGACCGCCGGCAGGTTCCAGGCGATGCGGCGCTCCTGCGGCAGATAGGCCACCCGCGCCGCCCGCTCGCGTGGCGACAGGTCGGCGACGTCGTCTCCCCCGAGGCGGGCGACGCCGCCCGTCAGCGGCAGCAGACCCCCCAAGACCCGAACCATGCTCGACTTCCCGGCCCCGTTCGGCCCGACGAGGGCGACGAACTCGCCTGGGCGAACCGCGAGGCTGACGCCGTCCAGCACGGCCCGATCGCCCAGCCGGGCCGTCGCATTGTCGAGAAGAAGCACGCTCAAAGCCGCCACTCACGCGCCGCCCGCCAGGCGATCAGGGCGAACAGGGGCGCGCCGACCAGGGCGGTGAACACGCCCAGCTTCAGTTCCTGATCGGTCGGCGTCATCCGCGCCAGCAGGTCGGCCGCCACCAGCATCAATCCCCCCGCCAGCGCCGAGGGCAGCAGCAGGCGGGCGGGATCGCCGCGCACGGCGGCCCGCACCAGATGCGGCGCGGCGAGGCCGACAAAGCCGATCACCCCCGCCACCGACACGGCCGCTCCCGCGGCCACCGCCGTCGCCAGCAGGGCCAGCAGCCTGAGCCGGGCCATGGGCAGACCGGACGTTCGCGCCGTCTCTTCGCCGAGGCTGAGCATGCGCAGGCCGGGCGCGGCCGCACCGGCCAGCACCGACGCGACCAGAACCGCCGGCGTCAACCAGGCGACGTCAATCCAGCTGCGGTTCTGTACTGAGCCGAGCAGCCAGTTCATGACCTCGGCGGTGGCGATCGGGGACGGCGACAGGTTGAAGATCAGGGCCGTGGCGGCCCCGGCGAAGCTGGACACCGCCACCCCGAACAGGATCAGGGCCTCGGGCGAGCGCACCCGGGCCGAGAACAGGACCAGCATACCTCCCGCCAGCCCGGCGCCGGCCAGGGCGGTGACTTCCACGGCGCCGGGCGACGCCGCCCAACCCAGCACGATGGCGGTCGCGGCCCCCAGGGCCGCCATCGCAGAGACGCCCAACACTCCGGGATCGGCCAGCGGGTTGCGCAACAGGCCCTGCATCACCGCTCCGGAGAGCCCCAGTGCTGCGCCGACCATCAAGGCCGTGGCCGCCCGCGGCGCCCGCACCGCCCACAGCACCTCGGCCGGCCCCGAGGAGAGGTCGCTGAAGGCCTGCCTCCACTGCGCCGCGCTGAAGGCGGTCTCGCCGACGAGCACGGCCGCCAGCGCGGCAAGCGCGATCAGCCCAAGGAGGATGAGGGAAAGTCGCCCCGCGCGGCCTTTTGTCATTCGCGGGCTTTCAGCATCGCCGCCGCGTCCGCCGCGAACCAGGCGGGGCAGGTCAGGGTGGCGGCCGGCAGGCGGGCCTCGACCCGGGCCTGCGCCGCCGCGCGCACGGCCGGGTGCCGTCCGGGGCCGCGCCAGTCTCTGCGCGACTGGTCGAAGAAGCCGAGCACGAAGCGCGCGGGCCGCCAGAGGACGATGCGCTCGACGCTGGCCGGGGCGAACCCCGGCCGGGTGACCAGATTGGTCAGACCGGCGGCGCCGAGAATGGCGTCGACCAAGGTGCCCTTCCCTGCGGTGAACCCCCCGGCGGTCAGATACAGGGCGGGGCGGCGGGGTGCGGAAGGCGCAGGCGCGGCCTCGCGCAGGCGGGCGTCCATGCGGGCGATCAAGGCGTCACCGCGTTGCGCGTCGCCGAGGGCCAAGGCCGCCGTGCGAATGTTTCGCCGCACACCCTGGAAGTCCGTGGCGTCCTCGATCGTGACGACATGGACCCCGCCGCGCTGCAGCCGGGCAAGCAGGCGGGCGTCTCCACCCCAGTACCGGACCACGACGTCAGGCTGAAAGCCGATCGCGGCCTCCAGCGTCGGACGCACCAGACGTCGTCCCGCCGCCGCCTCCCGCATCCACGAGTCCGGATCGTCGGCCCGGGTTGACAGAGCCAGTTCGGCGTCAGGAGCGAGCGCCAGTGCATACTGGTCGCCGCACTGGTCAAGGGACATGACCCGCAACGGAGGGCTCCCGGCCGCCGCCGCCGACGCGCCGAACGTCATCTGCGCCAGCGCCAGCGCCAGCGCCAACGCCGTCCTCACGGTTTCATCAGGCCGGCGAAGAGCCCGTCCAGCAGCGCGGCCACCAAGGCGTCACGGTCGACCCAGTCGAAATAGGGTTTGGTGATCATCAGGGAAACCACGCCATGGCAGCCGGCCCAAAGGACCTGCGCCGTGGTGCGGGCGTCGCCGCGCAGCAGGCCCTCCGCCTCGGCGTCCTCGACCACCTCTTCGAACGACCGGTACAGGGACCCTCCCATTTCCTGGGCCGCCGACAGGGCCCCATGCCGGAGCTCGACCGGCCGCGTCATATAGATCAGCCTGTAGGCGTTTGGATTGTCGAAGCCGAAGTCGATGTAGGCCTGCAGCATTCGGCGCAGCCGTTGGGCGGGACCACCGGGCTCGGCCACGACCGCCTGGTTCAGCTCCAGCAGCGCGGCGAAGGCCTGGCGGCAGATCTCATGCAAGATCTCCCCCTTCTCGGCGAAATGCATATAGAGGGCCGTCGACGAAAGCCCGACCTCGTCGGCGATCTTCCGGATGGTCGCGCCCTCATAGCCGTGCTCAACGAAAATGCGTTCGGCGGCGGCCAGAATTTCGGCGCGCCGGGCGTGACCCTCGCCCTTGGGCTTGCGCCGGGATCGCGGATTGAGGATGGCGGAGGCGGTCACGTAGGCTGAACTCCGTACTGCGGCCTCTTGAATAGCGGCATTCCCGGCTTTGCGCCAATCGCCCGCCGGCCGCGCCATCGTCACAGAACGATGATGACCCCCTCCCCACGTCCCGCCATAAGGCCCTGCCCCCTTGGAGTTCCCCATGCGCCTGCCCCGTCGCGACCTTCTCACCGGCTCGGCCGCCGCCCTCGCCTTCTCCGGCCTCGCCCGCGGCGTCAGCGCCCAGACGGCGACGGAGGAGACCTACGTCAACGAAGTGGACGGCTACGGCCCCCTCGTCCGCGATCCCAACCGCCTGCTCGATCTGCCGGAAGGCTTCACCTACCAGGTCATCTCGCAAAGCGGCGACACCATGGACGACGGCCTGTTCGTCCCCGGCCAGCCCGACGGCATGGGCTGTTTCGACCTTGGCGGCGGCAAGGTCGCCCTCGTCCGCAACCACGAGCTCAAGGGCTCCAGCGGTCTGCACCGCAATCTCGGCCCCGGCGGCTTCCATCAGGAACGCATCGGCCTCCTCGACCCGACGAAGGGCTACGACACCTACAAGGACGGCCGCCCCCTGCCCGGCGGGACCACCACCCTCGTCTACGACCTCGAATCCCGCCGCACCGTCAGCCAGCACCTGTCCCTCGCTGGCACCTCGACCAACTGCGCCGGCGGCCCCACGCCGTGGGGGAGCTGGCTGACCTGCGAGGAGACGGAGGAGACGTCGGCCGACGCCGATGTGACCCGATCCCACGGCTACGTTTTCGAGGTGCCGGCGACCGCGACCGGCCTTGTCGATCCCGTACCGCTCAAAGCCATGGGCCGCTTCGAGCACGAGGCGGTCTGCGTCGATCCCCGCACCGGCGTCGTCTACCTGACCGAGGACAAGAACGACGGTCTCTTCTACCGCTTCATTCCGACCACGCCGGGCCGGCTGGCCGACGGCGGCAAGCTTCAGGCCATGGCCTTCAAGGCCCAGCCGGGGGCCGACACCCGCAACCAGGACGGGAGCCGCGAATGGGCCGTCGGCGATTGGCGCCAAGTGGTGTGGATCGACATGGAGGACGTCGAATCTCCGAACGCCGACCTGCGTAACCGCGGCCACGCCTCCGGGGCGGCGCTGGTCGCCCGCGGCGAAGGAATCTTCCAGGGCGAAGGCGAGCTCTACCTGACGGCCACCTCGGGCGGCCCCCTGCGCCGCGGCCAGATCCTGCGCTATGTTCCGTCGCGCGACGAAGGCCGCCGCGGAGAGGCCCGCAGGCCCGGCCGTCTGCAGCTGTTCCTCGAAAGCGCCGACGAGCGCGTCATGAACATGGGCGACAACCTCACCATCACGCCCTGGGGCCATCTGGTCGTCTGCGAGGACAACTATTCCTCCGACATCCGCAACCACCTCAAGGGCGTCACTGCGGACGGCAAGGTCTATACGATCGGCCGCAACGTCTTCGCCGGCAACAGCGAGTTCGCCGGCGCCTGTTTCTCGCCCGACGGCCAGGTGCTGTTCGTCAACATCATGTACCCGGGCGTGACCTTCGCGATCAGAGGCCCCTGGACCTCGGTCCGGACATGAACAGGCGCGGCTGCGACCGGCGCACGAGCCACAGGTTGACCGTCGCGGCCGCCAGCACCAGCGCAGCCCCCGCCTGGTGCAGCGCCCCCAGCCATAGCGGCACGGCGTTGATCAGGGTGACGACGCCCAACGCGGCCTGCAGCCACAGCGCCGCCGCCAGCGCGAATGCCGACATCCCCAGCCCCTCGGCCAGCCGCCACCGCCACGCCTGCACCGCATAGATCGTCCCGCCGATCAGCAGGCCGTAGGCCGCGAGCCGGTGATTGAACTGCACCAGCGCCGGGTCGTGGAGGAAGGCCAGTCCACCGGCACCCCACTCGACCGGCGGCAGCCACGCCCCGTTCATCATCGGCCAGTCGGTATAGACAAAGCCCGCCTTGGCCCCGGCCACCAGCCCGCCCAGCAGGCACTGCAGGAAGACCGCGCCCAGCAGGATGGCCGCCCCTCGGCTCCAGCCGACCGGCGAACGCGAATGCTCCTCGCCGTTCCATGCCTCCAGCCCGGTCCAGATCAGCCCGGCGAAGATCAGCAGCGC